>JACMML010000145.1 GCA_014379105.1 Phycisphaerae bacterium | reverse complement strand
GGAGAGGGAGTAAGGCGCGGTCCAGCGCTACGAACCATTGCTCCGTCGCGCGGAAGATGATTGGAGTCTTGCTGCGCCAGTCGTGTGGGTAGCTGTGCAGATACTTCTGCTCCGCGAAAAGCACGTTCAGCTCTTTGAGCTTTTCCACGACTTTGCCATTGCTTTCCCAGACGGTCAGGCCAGTAAGCCAGGCGGGAACCGAGGAATCAAAACGGCCGTTAGGCAGGACGGGGCAATAGACTTCCAGGCCGTTCTTGATGCCGGTGTTGTAGTCGTCTTCGCCGTGGCCGGGCGCGGTGTGGACCAGGCCGGTGCCGTCGGTCGTCGTGACGTAGTCCGCCATCAGCACCTTGCCGACGCGATCAACGAACGGGTGCCGGTATTCGATGTTCTCCAAGTCGGCGCCTTTGACGGTTTTCAAAATCTCGGGCTTGGGGCCTGGGACTTGGGACTTGGAGAAGACTTTTTCGACAAGGTCTACCGCGATAACCGCGATATGGGCGTCACCATTGCGTTCGTATTTCACAAATGCGTAATCGATATCCGCATGCGCCGCGATCGCGAGGTTGGCCGGCAGCGTCCACGGGGTTGTGGTCCAGATCATGAACGAGACTTTGGCGTTAACCCGCAGGTCGAATTTGGCTTTGAACGCACCGGGATTGGCGATGCCGAACTCCACGTAGACCGTCAGGTCTTCCACGTCCTGATATTCAAGCTCCGCGTCCGCCAGCGCCGTCTGGTTGGCGATGGACCACGGAACGGTCTTGAGTTGCTTGTAGACCAGCCCGTTCTCGACCACTTGGGCGAAAACCTCCAGCGTATTGGCTTCATACTCCGGCTTGAGCGTGAGATACGGATTCGCCCAGTCGCCGAGGATGCCCAGGCGCTGGAATTGCTCGCTCTGGATGCCGGCATATTTCAGCGCATACTCGGCGCATTTTTTCCGCACCTCGATCGCGGACATCTCGCGGAACGCTTTGCCCAGATCCTGCTGAATCTTGTGCTCGATCGGCAGCCCGTGGCAGTCCCATCCGGGCACATACGGCGTCGCAAAGCCGGCCATCGTTTTGTAGCGGAGGATGACGTCTTTCAACGTCTTATTCGTCAGGTGCCCCATATGGATATCGCCGTTCGCGAACGGCGGGCCGTCGTGGAGAATCCACTTCGGGGCGTCCTTGCGGGATTGCTGCACGAGGTCGTACAGCTTCATCTCCTGCCACTTCTTGAGGCGCAGCGGCTCATTGGTCACGAGCTTGGCTTCCATCGCGAACGCGGTCTGGGGAAGGTTCAGCGTATCTTTGTAGGTTTTCTTGGTCACTTCGCTCATGATCGGAGGAGACAAGAGGCAGGAGTCAGGAGACAGGAGTTGTTAATTCCTGGGGTTTTCCTATCTCCGATCTACTGTCTCCTGTCTCCTTTTCGTTCTTCTTCCACTTCCCGGACTTAAATCGGGCTCGCAAATAGAAACCCAGAATCATGCCGTAAACACACGCAACCGTCCATGGCCCGCCGATCCCCGCGTCGCGCCAGAAACGAGCGACGAGATACCCGCCGCCAACAACCAGCGTCCAGCACAGAATCAGTTGCACCGTCGTCGGCCAGAAGGTGTCGCGCACGCCGCGCAGGGCGCCGATGTAGACGATGAACATTGCGTCAAAAAACTGGAAAATCGCACTGAATATCAGCAGCAGACCGCCCAAGCGGATGATCTCCGGGTCGTTTGTGAACAGGCCGATCAGGCTGTTGCGGAAGACGAAAAACAGCACGCCGCACATCAGCATGTACGCCGCCGCCACCTTAAAGCCCAGGTGGGCACTTTGCTCGCTCGCCTCGGGATCACCGGCGCCCAGATACCGCGCCACCAGCGCGGTGACGGCGGTGCCGATGCCGAACGCGGGCATGAAGGAGAGCTTCATGTACTGGATCATGTACGTATTGGCGGCCATCGCAGCGTTACCGTAGAGCGCCATGACAGCTGCGAGAAACAGCGTCCACGCAAATACATCCCCAGTCATCTGAAATCCCGACGGGATCCCCGTCTTCAGCACTTCCTTGAATTTCGCCCAATCGACCCGCCACGCGAGCGTGTTGTATTTCCGCCGCACGCCCGGCCCGAACACCACCCACGCGACGATGAGCAACTCGGTCAACACCGCGGCATTGGTGCCCCAGGCCGCGCCCGCTACGCCCATCGCGGGGAAGCCAGCATTTCCGTAGATCAAGAACCAATTGACGATGACATTAGCGACCAAACCCGCGCTGGCGGCCAGCAGAACCAGGTTCGGGTGGTTGATCGCGAGCATGAATTGCCCGACCGCCATCGCGAGCATCTTCACTGCGATCAGCGCGACCGAGATGTTAAAATACGTCACCTCCATCGGCACCAACTCGGCCGAGTGCCCCGCCAACGTGAACGCCGGGCGGGCGATGAATGTCAGCGGCACGACCGCGACCGAATAGGCGAGGCCGATCCAGATGCCTTGCCACAAATAAACGCCGCAATCGTCCAGCCGACCGGCGCCGAACGAATGGCTCACCATCGCGTTGATGAGCATCATGATCCCGAATCCGAAGCTAAGCACACAGAACGCCAGCATGCCGGCGTTCACGCACGCCGTGGCGGGCAGATCGCTCACCGACGCGAGCATCCACGCGTCAATGAACTGCTCAAGCGTATACGCCCCCATCTGCAGCACCGTCGGCACGGCCAGGACGAGCAACTCACGCAGCGGCGAGACCGATTTTGGACGGATTAATTCGGTCGGTAGCGACAAAACCGCCTCCACATTTCGCCAAACTTAATTACCAGATACGATAGACAGATAGGATGAACGCCGGTCGCGGCACAACTAGCGTGTATTCACACGCTGGCCGCGATGGTAATGGGAGGATTGATGCGAATTTTCATGACCTGTGTCCTGCTGCTTGCTGCGTCGATTATTCTCGGGTGCGACAAGGAAATCAAGGAGGCGGTAAAGCCCGCCCCGACGCAGACGCTGAACACGTGATGTCTCAGCATGTCGCGGAGACAGTTATCTGCGATTGTTTAGCGCGCTAACCTAAACAGCGCTAAACAAATGACGTCGCGCGCTCCGCGACTTTCACCAGCGCGGGGACGTATTTCGCGCCAAACAACTGCACGTTATTGATCAACGGGTACAACTGGTAAATCGGTTTACGGACCCGGTGATAATCTTCATCGAGCTTGTGTGACTGCTGATACGTGCGTCTGAACGCCGCAGCGCTGGTTTCGAACAAATCCATGTAAGCCAACTCCGACTCGGCGTGCCCGTAGCGCAGATTCGGATCGATGATCGCGGTAATGCGCCATTGGCCGTCTGCATCCTGACGGCAGATCACGTTTCCGCCCCAGAGGTCGCCGTGGCAGAGGCGCGGCTGATCGCCGTGTGCGAGAAATTGTTCGAGCCGCCGGTGCAGCTTTTCGAGCTTTTTCCGCACCTTGATCGGTATCTCCGTCATCTGCTGCGCGATCTGCAGGGAATGCTCGTGCAATGACCGATAGAAGCCCGCCCAGTGCGGCGTCTGGTGATTTCCACTTGCATCGACCTTTCCATAATTTTCGCGCGTGTGCTGGTGCAACCTCGCAGTCAGCTCGGCCAATTGCTGTTGAATCCCGTCATAGACCTCCGGCGCGAGGCGCCGCTTGGCTTCGGTCAGCGTGATGCCTTCGCAATATTCCAGAAGCAAGTAGCTGTTGGGATTGTCGAGCGAAGCCACATGACACTGATAGACCGCCGGAACCGGCAAGCCTAAATCGCGCAGCAGTGTTAATTGGAACGCCTCAACCTCGAGTTGCACATTGACACGATGCGGCGTGATCTTCAGCACGGATTTGCGATCGTCCGCGGTGACCAGCATGAGCGTGTTATTGATGCTGCCACCGCTGAGCGGAAGCAGTGCAGTCAGCTCGGCCGCATCACCTGCCCATTCGCGGGTGATCCGGCCGAGCTCCTGCCATGAAATGTCATCACCACCAACCATTGGATCGTCTCCAACGGACCGTCAACACTCTCGCGCGCCGCAGCGGTCGAAGCAATCGAAATCGTCGAATTCATCAGACAAATCTTCGTAGAATACGCCGCAGCACATCGGGCGATTTATGCGCTACGCCCATCACCCGCTGTGATTCGCCGCTGTGATTTCACCGCATGTTGCCTACAATCCGCGGCGATGAAGCGAATGCTCGCCTTGCTGCTTCTGAGCATCTCAGCCTGTCAAAGCGAGATCCCGGGCGTCACGTTGCTGCCGGCCGAGGACCAGCTGCGCGCCGATGTCTATTGGCTCGCCGATGACGCCCGTGACGGCCGGCTCCCCGGTACCCCCGGGGCTGAGCAGGCGGCTAACTATATTGAAACGCGCTTTGAAACGCTGGGCCTCGAGCCCCTTGCATCTTTACGTAACTATCGCCAGACATTCACGTTGCCCGGACGCACGGCGATCGGTCCGCGGACCGCACTTCGGGCAGGCGGCAAGCCGGCGATCCTCGCCGCCGACTACCGGCCGCTGGCGTTCAGCATGAACGGCGCTTTTTCCGGGCCGGTGGCGTTTGCGGGATACGGCGTCGTGTCGAAAAAATACGCGTATGACGACTACGCGGGCATCGATGTGACGGATCGGGTCGTCGTCGCGATGCGCTACGAACCGCACGATGCCTCCGGCAAGAGCCGATTCACCAACGGCGCTTTCACCGGCGACGCCGCGATCACCGCCAAGGCGCGAGCCGCCCAGGCGCGCGGCGCAAAAGCGCTGTTGCTGGTTAACCCGCCGCTGCATCACGCGGACGACGCCCCGCTTCGGCCATTCATCGCGCAGGGGGCGCACACGGCCGAGTCCAGCATTCCGGTACTCTCGATCACGCCAGATTTTGCCGAAACCCTGCTCGCCGGGCGGTCTATTGCCGAATTGCAGGAACAGATTGATCGCGACGGCAAACCCGCGCTTTTGCTGGTGGATGACGTGACCGTCAGCGGCGAGGTGGACCTGCAGGTAACCCCCATCAGCACGGACAATGTTGTCGCAATGCTGCCGGGGATCGGACCGACTAAGGACGAATTCGTATTGATCGGCGCGCATTACGACCACATCGGGCGCGGCCAGCTCAGCAGTCGCGGCCGCGGGTCGGACGCGATCCACAACGGCGCCGACGACAACGCCAGCGGCATCGCCGTGATGCTCGCTGCCGCTCGACGGCTGGCTAATCACCGGCTGAATCGATCCGTCGTCTTCGTCGCGTTTTCGGGAGAGGAATCCGGACTGATCGGGAGCGATTATTTTGTGGACCATCCGCCGGTGCCGGTCGAAAAAATCACGGCGATGATCAATCTGGATATGGTCGGTCGCCTGCGGAAAAACACCCTTTTCGTCGGCGGCGATGGCACCCGCGCCGCGTTTTCAAAGATTCTTGCCGCCGCCGACCAGGCGTCGCCTATCGAACTGATGAGCATCGGCAAAGGCGGATACGGGCCCAGCGATCAGCAATCCTTCGCGATGAAGAAGGTGCCCGTGCTTTTCTTTTTCACCGGCCTGCATGATGAATATCATCGCCCGGAGGATGATGCGCCGCTGATAAACTATTCGGGATTGGGCGAGGTGGCGGATATTGTCACCGGCGTCATCGCGCGCCTGTCCGACGAGGCATCCGAGCCGTATGTCGGCGCCTACGATTCGCGGCCGATTAATGCACAGATAAACCCGTCTGCGACGACGAGGCCAACAACACGGCCGGCGACGACCAGAGCAACGACGCAAAAACTTAACCAGTGAACACACACCCTATGAAGACCGGCATCATCATCGTCGATCACGGCTCACGCCGTATGGAGAGCAACCGCGCGCTGGAGGAGGTCGCCCGGCAGTTTGCCGCGCGGTTCGCCGGGACGTATCCGATCGTCGAGCCGGCTCACATGGAGCTATGTGAACCGTCGATCGACTCGGCTTACGCCAATGCCGTTGCGCGCGGCGCGACGCGTATCGTTGTGGCCCCGTATTTTCTAAGCGTCGGCAAGCACTGGACGCGTGATATACCCAGCCTGCTCAGCCAGGCGGCGCTGCGGCATCCGGGCACCGAATATCAATTGGTCGAACCACTGGGCATTGACTCCCTGATCCTCGATCTTCTCAACAAGCGCGTCACGCAGACCGCCGAGCCGATTCTTCAATCCGGCCAGACCGATCCGCGCGGCGAAGGGCTGGAACCCACCCAGCGACGCGAACAATGCACCAGTTGCCCGTTTCAGGTCACACCCGATGGCACGATTATTGACACCCGCAAGAATGGCGTTTGATTCAACTGCTACGACTCGCCGCGCTATGACTCGACTGCATTGGTAACGAACATCATGAAAGTTTTTCATTGCGATCATTGTGGGGCGCTCCTGTTTTTCGAGAATGTGGAATGCGTCAGTTGCGGGCACCTTCTGGCTTACGTTGCGGACCTGGGCGCGCTGGTGTCACTCGACCCGATGGGCGACGGCACTTGGACGTCCCCGATGGGACGCGCAAAAGGGCAACGGTTCCGACTGTGCGATAATTATCGTGTACATAATGTCTGTAACTGGGCAGTCTCGGCCGATGACCTGGCGTCGCTGTGCGATGCGTGCCGACTCACACTGAAGATTCCCGACCTGACCAGGCCGCAGAACAAAGTGCACTGGTACAAGCTCGAGGTGGCCAAGCGTCGGCTGATCTATTTGCTCGAGAAGCTGCGTCTGCCTTTGAAGAACCGTTCGGACGACCCGGTGCGCGGCCTGGGCTTTGAGTTTCTCGCCGACCCCGAGCCGGGCATCGTGGGCGCGACGCCCGTCCTCACCGGCCACGCCGACGGAATCATCACGGTAAATCTCGCCGAGGCCGATGATGCCGAGCGCGAGAAGCGCCGGTGCTTGTTTAACGAGCCTTATCGCACGCTGCTCGGGCATTTCAGGCATGAAATCGGGCACTATTACTGGGAACTGTTGATCAAGGATTCGCCGCTGCTCGACGGCTGTCGCGCACTGTTTGGAGACGACCGGCAGGATTACGCCGAGGCGCTGAAACGCTACTACGCACAGGGCGCTGCGGGCGATTGGCAAAAACAGTTCGTCAGCACCTACGCGACCGCTCATGCCTGGGAAGACTGGGCCGAGACCTGGGCGCATTATCTGCATATGGTGGACACGCTGGAGACCGCCTCGGCGTGCGGGATGTCGTTGCGCCCGCGTCGGCGTGATGAGCCCAATGTCACCTCAGTGCCCAACCCTGTGGTCGATAGTTCGGTCTCCTTCGATACGTTGATGGACAGTTGGACGCCCATCACCTACGCGTTGAACAACCTGAACCGCGGCCTGGGCGTCGGCGACGCGTACCCGTTTGTCCTCTCCACGCCGGCGATCCAGAAGCTGCGCTTCGTGCACGATACGATCGCATCCGTTACCGAAGCGCCGCCCGTTGCCGCGACGGTGCCTCAATAACGGTCGAATAAAATTTTCCGCCATGCTGCGTTCGACGGTCAGCGGTGTAAAGTTCTATCTATGCGACTTCAATTCCTCGGCGCTTGCCGCACCGTCACGGGTTCGTCCCATCTTCTGGAAATCAACGGCAAGCAAATATTGCTCGATTGCGGGATGTATCAAGGCCGCCGTGATGAGGCGCGGCAATTTAACGAGTGGGTGCCTGATGTCGTCCGCGACGTCGATGCAATTATCCTCTCGCACGGGCATCTGGATCACTGTGGAAAGCTGCCCGTCCTGACGCGCAGCGGGCTCAATATTCCGATCTACTGCACCGAAGCAACGGCCGACGTTGCCCGCGTGGTGATGCTCGATGCCGGCGAGATCCAGCAGGAAGACGCCGAGCACCTCAACCGCCGCGACCGCCGGCCGGGCGAGCCGGAATTTCGTCCTTTGTATACAACCTCCGACGTTCACCAGACGATGCGCCTGATTAACCCGGTACGTTACGGGCAATCAATCGATATCGGCGGCGCGAAGATCACGCTTTTCGATGCCGGGCACATCCTGGGCAGCGGGTATGTGACGGTCGAATGGCAGGAGCGGAACACACCGCGATCGCTGCTTTTCACCGCCGACATCGGACGCGTGCAGTCGCCGATCATTCGCGATCCGGCGCCGCTCAACGGCGCATTCGATTATGTCATCACCGAATCCACCTACGGCGGCCGCACGCACGGGCCGATCGCGGAAATCGAGCCGCAGTTGCTCGATGCCGTGCAGTCGACAATTCAGCGCCGCAGCCGCCTGATCGTTCCCAGCTTCGCGCTCGGCCGAACACAAACGGTGCTCTGGTATATGCACAAATTCATGAAGGAGCAGAAGATCCCGCCGATCAATGTGTATGTGGATTCGCCGATGGGATCGGAGATGACCGAAGTGCACGAGAAATTGCGCGACTACTACGACGACGAGACGGCGCAGTTAATCGGTAAAGAAGATTTGTTCGCTGACAAGCGGATCACGCTCGCCTCCTCGTCGGCGCAGAGCCGGCAGATCAATTCAGATCGCGGCCCGTGCGTGATCATCGCCTCCAGCCCCACCTGCGAGTTTGGTCGAGTGCTGCATCATCTTGAGCGGAGTCTGGAGAACAGGAACGACACGATCCTCTTCGTCGGCTTCACGCCATACAACACGCTCGGCCGCCGCCTGCAGGACGGATCAAAGCGCGTGCGTGTGTTCAATCGCTTCTACAATGTCGCCGCCGAAGTGCGGACGATTCACGGCCTCAGCGCCCACGCCGACGGGCAGGAACTGGCCGCATTCCTTGCCCCCACGTGCAAGCCCGGGACCCAGGCGTTTGTCGTCCACGGCGAAGTGGATCAGGCCGAGACAGTCGGGCGCACGCTCGTCGAGCGCGGAATGGGCCGAGCGGCTGTTCCGGCGCTGGAGACGACGTTCATCGCTTAAAGTAGATTTGCATTTTAATATTCGCTCGTGTGGCATGGGCTTCCAGCCCATGTTCATTCACGCTCACACGGGCTGGAAGCCCGTGCCACGAGTACTATAGTAATTCGGAAGTCACGACTTCATTCCTGGCGCGATTCAAGAAGCTCAGTTCCACCAGCGGATTGCGGTCATTCTGTCCGACGCTCAGCAGCCCGGCGCCTCGGCCGACCAGCCCAAGCGTCCAGTTCGTGCTGCTCTGGCGCGTAGCGGTATAGACGACCCGTTTGGTTCCGTGGAAGAAGGCGATGATCGGACGATCATCCTCATCAAACGTGATCTGCGCGTCGCCGGACGCCCGGCCGAGCGAGGCGACTGTCTCGACGAACCAATCCGTGTTGCGGTAAGCGTACTTGGCTTGGACGGTGGACGTATCCACGTAGCCGATCTGCGCCTGCAGGCCGAGATTGAGAGGACCTTCGTGCAGGTTGAGATCGACGCCACGCACGCCGCCGGTGTCATCGACTCGGCTGATGTACCAGGTCGCGGTGGAATCATCGACATCCAGCCGTGCGTATTTCAGATCGCCATTCGTACTGTCGGCATACGCGATCGCGACGGTGGTGTGATAGCTGGAGAACGGGCCGCTATTGCTCACGGCCTCGCCGACATCGAGGCTTGCATATGCCCCGACATCCGCGGCATCCAGCCCGTCGATCGTGCGGCGGTCCCATGCGCCGCTGTCGCGATCCATGTGCGCCATCCGCAACGCGCCGCCGGTTTGACGGTAGTAGGCGAGATAGGCGTCGCCATCGATTGAATAGCCGAGTGACGGGAACGTACCGACGCGCTTTGCCGAATCGATGACGGCCGTGGACCACCGCGTTCCACGCTGCGCTGCGTACTTGATCGCGGTATTCGTCGCGTCGTAGTAGCCGATGCCCACCTTGCCCATCGTGTCCACAGCGACCGAGACCTGCGCGCCGACGTCCCCGTCGGTATCAACCACGGTTGGCGTAGACCAGAGCCCGCTGATAGATCGCGTCGAGTAAAGCACTTGCGTATGCCTCGAGTCGTAATACGCGGCGTGCAGAACGCCTTGTGCATCCAGTGCCGTATCAAACGCAGCGCCGAGGGACAATGTCTCGGTCTGGCCGCGGCGCTGGCTCGCGAGTCGCAGCGCGGCGTCGATATTCAGCCGGCTGAACAGCAGGCCGGTGGCGTTGCCGGATTCGGCGTCGCCGTCACGATTGGCCGAGCCGCTGGACATCAGCACTGAGCCGATATCGCCGGGCTTGGCGGCCGGGTTCAATTGCTTGATCAGCGCCGCAGTCCCGGCGACGTATGGCGCTGCGAAGCTCGTCCCATCCTCGGCCGCGTAGCCGCCGCCGATTTTCGGCACGATTATTTCTTCACCGGCCGCGACAATATCAAGCTCATCGCCGCGCTGCGACCACGTTGTGATGACGTCGCTTGCACTAACCGCCCCGACCGCGAACACGTTGGGGTCCGCCGACGGATACGCGATGCCGTCCTGGCTGATCGGCCCGGACTGTTGATCGTTACTGTTGCCGCTGGCGGCGACAACGAATACGCCCAGTTCGCGGAGCGACGCGAATTCATCGCTCATCTGCGCACTGGTGCGCTGATTGGTATACGCGCCCGATCCGAGCGAAAGATTGACCACCGAGATGTTGTAAGCCTTGTAATTATTGATCACCCATCGCAGCGCGCGCTCGATATTGTCATCGGTGATGTCGCTCTCCGTGCCGACGCGCAGCGCGACCAGCTTGGCGCCGGGCGCCACGCCTTGATAGGTGATGCCGTTGCGTTTGAAAGCGTTGCCCGCGATGACGCTGGCGACGGCTGTGCCGTGGCCGGATTCGTCTTTGGGGTCGGAGTCATTGGCGTAAAAATCGTAGCCGGCGATCACTTTGTATTTTTTGCCGTATCCGCCGCCCAGCGCCGCGAGTGAATAGTCGATCCCGGTGTCAATGACGGCCACCGTGGTTCCGCTGCCGGTCGCTTTTGGGTAAACGATCGTCGCATCGTCCTGGGCCACCAACTGCGCATACTCGCTCCACGCGAACAACCGGCGGGATTCGAGGGTGTCGAACATCGCAGTATATTGCCGGTTTTTCATTCACGTCTCCAGGTGCGAATTCATCGTGCGGATTCATCGGGCGATGCAGTCAATCTAGTAACGACGCGAAACGTGCGTCGTTTCCTGCAAATAAAAAGTTTCATTCCACATTCTGCGGCGCGCAAAGAAATCGCACCCGGGGACTTGGAAGTTCCCGGGTGCGCAAAATCATATTCATCCCGGCAAATCCGGGCGCAAAGTTCGCAATCACACGCTCGTCACCTTGTCAGCGTCAATCGTCATCGTGCGTTCTACGGTGCCGCGCTTCAGCGTGAGAGAACCGACCAGCGATCCGTCTGCCGAAGTTGTGAGGCTAATCGTCGCCGACCGCTCCCCGTCGGATCGGCTCGCGGAGATCGTGTTGCCGGTGATCGTCGCTTCCATCACCAGCGAGCGCTTGCCGAGCAGCGCGCGTGAGCGGATGGAGATGAAGGTCTTGCCGTTGCTGCTGTCGGTGTAGGTGCGAATCACGACCGTTCCGCTGCGATCGCCGATGGACATTTTGCCGGTGTAAGTCAGCAGATTGGTGATCGTGCCCGGGGCTGGCTTGACGCGCGGCGTGGGCGTGGGATTGGGCTTGGCGATGGTTGTGGATTTTCCGAGCGCCGTGGTAGATGCGGTTGACGACAAGCCAGTGGTGGCGCCGCTGTCCGGGGTCGTTGGCTTGACCGGCGGGACGACCTTTTTCAACGCCAGCGTGCCGGTGTGCGTCTCGGTTGTGCTGTCGGGCTTGGTGATGACGGTGGTTATGGTTCCGGTCACATTCCCGCTCGCGTCGACCGTGGCCGTCAGCGCGATCGTGCGGTGTTCCAACGTAGCGCCCAGCGTGTAGGTGCCGCCGGCCTTGGTGCCGGTGAGTTTTATCGGATGGCCGGGACCAGGGATGTTCGCGGTGACCGCGCCGTCGGCTCCTTCGGTGAGGATTGCCAAGTTGAATTTGCGCTCCACACCATTCTCGGTGACCGATCCGTTGTAACTTGCGATCGGCTTGGCGGCCGGATCCGGACGCGGGCCCGGTTTGATCGGCGGCGGGACGATCTCCACTTTTTTCAGCGCCAGCGTGCCGATGTGCGTCTGTGTTTCGCCGTTTTCGGTATGCGTGCGCGTCACCGTGCCGGTGACATTCCCCGCAGCATCGACCTTCGCCACGACGGCAACGGATTTGTCGCCGGCGGGTGTTGAGAGGTTATAGGTGTCGCCAGTCCGCGTTCCGGCGATCTTGATCGGTCCATGTGGACCGGGGATCGTGGCCGTCACCGTGCCGGCGGCTTCCGTGAGGATTTCCAGGCGGAATGGCCGGGCTGTACCGTCTTGACCGGTGACTGTTCCAGCGTAAACCGCCAGCGGCTTGACCCGCGGCTGCTCCCCACCAACAGGTTGCGGCCGCTCCGGACGCAAGTACACGCCCTCGCCAGTGGTTGCGGTCGGCGGAAGCATCGTTCCTGCTTCCAAACCCGCGCCTAAACCTACCGCAAAAAGCTGTCGTGACTCCAGAACCTCAAGTAATCGCGAACTAATCATGTGAGCACCTCGGTTAAAGGACTGCACATGGGTGCCGGTCAGAGGCCCGAGGTTTAGTGTTGCGGGCAAAAACTTTCCTGGAGATCGCACAACCGGACACGGCCCGTCCCTTTTTTCACACACATCAGCGCATTGGCAGCGGTAAACTATTGCGTTGGCCAAGCTAGGAGCAGCTTTATGATGGACCCTGATGAATTCGAACTCCGCGAACGGCGATGCTCGCTCGACATGCTGCAATTCGGCCTAGGTGCCGGTGTTGCGCTGGTGGGCGTGTTGATGATGATCACCATCGCGCTAATGCCACTTGGGCTGATCGTGTTCTTCATCGGAGCAGCGTGGGTCATCGCCGCCGCCATGATGCGCCGAACGGGGACCGAGCGCCTGCGTCCGCACGCCCCGGACCCAATCGATAAACTCGTCGGCCGCGGTCCACACTAGGCTCTGAAAAACTGATGGCTGATTTCGTGGCATGGGCTTCCAGCCATGTTTTCTAAATCAATCACGGGCTGGAAGCCCGTGCCACAGGTTTGCAGCGTCTGATGATTCAGCGGCAGCTAATACAGCGCCGATATCCCCAGCAGCGTTTTACGCTATACTCCCACGCCTTATGGCTTTAGAAGTCGGAATTGTTGGCCTGCCCAATGTCGGTAAGAGCACCATCTTTAATGCCCTCACCGCCGCCGGCGCGCTGGCGGCAAATTACCCGTTTGCGACGATCGAACCCAATGTGGGCATCGTCAACGTGCCCGACCCGCGCCTGAAGCGAATTCACAAATACATCAGCACCGACAAGATCGTCCCCGCCGCCGTTCGGCTGGTGGATATCGCGGGAATCGTTCGCGGCGCCAGCACCGGCGAAGGACTGGGCAACAAGTTCCTTTCGCACATCCGCGAGGTCGATGCGGTGCTGCAGGTTGTTCGCTGCTTTGAAGACTCGGACATCACACACGTTGATGGCAAGGTCGATCCGCTGCGCGACATCGACACGATCAATACCGAGCTCTGCTTTGCCGACCTGGAGACCGTGACAGCGTCGATGGACAAATCCATCCGGCTTGCCCGATCCGGCGACAAGGATGCGATCGCGCGCGTGGAGTTGTTGAAAAAGGCGCAGGTCGTTCTGGAAAAAGGCCAACCCGCGCGCGGGCTGCAGCTCAATGAAGAAGAGCAAAAACTGATCAAGCAGCTTGGCCTGATGACCGCCAAGCGGGTGCTGTATGTCGCGAATGTCGCCGAGAATGATCTGGAGGGGAAAGACCCGCTGGTGACCCGCGTCCGCGAGCATGCCGCGAAGGAAAACAGCGAAATCGTACCCGTCTGCGGCAAGCTTGAGTCCGAGTTGTCGGAACTCCCTGATGCCGATCGACAGGAGATGCTCGAATCGCTGGGTCTGCACGAGCCGGCGCTGGCGAGTCTGACCCGCGCCGCTTACAAGCTGCTCGAGCTACAGAGCTTTTTCACGTCCGGACAGATTGAGATTCGCGCCTGGACGATTCCCGCGGGCACCAAGGCGCCACAGGCGGCGGGTGTCATCCACGGCGACCTGGAAAAGAGCTTTATCAAGGCGGAGATTTTCACCGTCGAAGACATTGAGCAATACAAAACCGAAGCCGCCATCAAGGCCGCGGGTAAACTGCGCCTTGAGGGCAAGGAATACGTGATGAAGGACGGCGACATCACCCACTTCCAGGCTGGGCTGGCGGGGAAGAAATAGCGCCGACCGGCGATCGGCCTTCCAACTTGCAATTGACGTGAATTCTCCCACCGCTGGTTTAGGATGGCTGGACCGAGCGGGCGAATTTAATTCGGCGAACTTAATTCGGCGAATTTAGTTTAGCGAGTTTAGTTCGGCGAATTCAAACCGGCGCATTCCACAGGAGTCCGGGCAATGTTCACGCATGACATCGTCTCTTTTTTCGTGTTCACATTGATCCTGGCTGTCGTGGCCGTCGCCTCTCCCCTTATGGCTGCGGATGCGACGAAAGCCGCGAACCTCGCCGTGGTCGCCAAACCGTCCACATCCTTCGTTTCCGGGCACGAAACGCTCGCGTCCATCAATGACGGGTTTGATCCGCGCAACAGCAACGATCATAGCCATGGCGCTTATGGAAATTGGCCGCAGAGCGGGACGGCGTGGGTGCAGTACGAGTGGAGCCAGCCCATCAGCACCGACAAGATCGAACTGTATTGGTGGGACGACAATCAAGGCATGCGGGACGTGTTCGTCACCGC
>JACMML010000144.1 GCA_014379105.1 Phycisphaerae bacterium | reverse complement strand
TTCCATCGCTTGTACAGTTCGTCCACGCCCCTTACGACCTGATCGACCGCGGCCTGCTTCTCGTGCGCAACCGTCCACTTCACGAAGTACGCCCGCGCCAGGAACTGCACCTCCATCTGGTTCAACGGCCGGCCGGACTTCAGCATGCCGGTGAGGGCGCCGTTGACGCGTTTCTTCGCCTCGTCGAGCACCTCCGGTCCCGGCGCGGTGCGGATGGTCGCCCGCGGCGCGGCGCCCTGCTTCTCGTCGGCCGCCGGTGCGTAAAAACCATCCGTGTGCGTGGCGGCCCGATAGATACCGCGCGATGCCTGTGTCATCGGCTTTTGATATTTATCGAAGGTTTGTCCGTAACCCCAGATTGGGCCGTTGGCGCGAATCTCGAACTGGACTTCGCGCTTCCCACGCGTCAGCTCCAGCGGCAACGGCGACGTGTTGTAATAAAATCGCCCGGGATACCCGCCGCCTTCATTTTCGCTGCCGAAGTCCAGGATGTCGATATCCCCAAGATGGCGATAGCCGATCTGCTTGCCTTCGCAATGAAGCATCAGGCGACTCGGGCTGCTCTCGGACCCCCAGAACTTGGCGGTGAAATAGTTGGGCTTCTCCGGATCAACTTTGAGCTTAAACGCGACCTTGCCCCCTTCCCAACCCGTTTCGGCCGGCGGCAACAGGCGCCGCGACGGCTCCTCAAGAGCCCCCTTGGCTGATTCGCTCAACTCGGCCACCGCGCTGTGCTGTGTTTCCGACGCAGGGTCGCCAAACACGATTACATCGACGGTGGATGTCGCTGGTTGTGCAATGACTACAGCGGAAAGGAAGCTCGTGAAACCGATGACCAAAATCGGCCAGGTTCCAATTCCGCCACGGCGGGACGAACGGCGGAAGCAAGCAATTTTCATCGAAATAATCCTAACACAGGGGTCCGAACGCGTCAGCATATTTCTTTCGCGGTAAGGAAATTCGCCGCCTGATAATCAGATTCGACGCACCACGGATCAGATATCCGCAGCCGGAGGAACAGCCAGCGACGCGAGTCGCACCGGCGAGGCGGGCGGGCGGATCGATTCGTCGCGCCAGTTCATTGACGCGCGCAGGATCGCGCCGCAAATACGCCCCTGACATGGACCCATGCCGCAGCGCGTCTGTAGCCGTGCTTCGCGGGCGCTGGATTGGCTGGCAAGGTCGGCGAGTCGCACGTCTTCACACCGGCAGATCACCGTGCCGGGGTCGGCGAGTCGGAGCACTTCCTGGCGCAGGGAATAGGCGTCATTCAATCGCCGCATAAATCCGTACGCGTGTTCACGCGCGCCAAGGAGCCGTCCAATGCGCTCCGTCCGACCCGCGGCGGTGAAGCCGGCGATCTGGCCTTCAATGATCGATTTCTCAACGCCACCGATGCCCGTGATCTCCCCGGCCGCCAGGACATCCGGGCTTGATGTGCGCTGCGACGAATCGACAACGACGAACCCCGCGTTATCGCACGCGCAATTGCACAACTGAGCGATTTCGGTCGATGGAACGAGGCCGAACCCCGTGGCGAGGTAATCGCATTCCATTGTCTCGCTGCGCCTGCCTATCCGCATCATCACCGCAAGACCCCTGCCGCGACGAACCGCTTCGGTTGGCCAGGCGTTGAACGTAGTTCGGATGCCACGCAGTTGCCACTTGAGCTTGACCGCCTGCGCAAGCTTGCCCGGTGAGGCTAACAAACTTGCGCCCAGGCGCAGCACTTTTGCCATTGGCGTCTGCTCGGCCAGTAGCAGCACCTCCGCGCCGGTCTTACGGCGCAGGTGCGCCGCGACCGCGAGGAGCAGCGGGCCGGAGCCGGCGACGATGATCCGCTTGCCTTTGACCGACAAACCGGATTTCACCATCGCTTGAATGCCGCCCACGCCCATCACGCCCGGGAGCGTCCAGCCGGGGAACGGCAGGAATAACTCGCGCGAACCGGTGCAAAGGATCAGTTTTTGGAAACGGATAGCCGAGACATCGTCTTCAGCTTCAGCGCGAACCGTTTTGCCGCAGATGGCGATCACCGTGTGCATGGAAAGAATTGTGACGCGCGCGGCCGCCAGGCGATCTCGCCACTGCGCAGCCTGGCGCGTCGGTGCGCCGCCGCGCCAGATTTGTCCGCCGGCGATGGGGTTGTCGTCGATGATGATGACGCGCCGCCCACACTCGCTGGCGCAGCACGCCGCCGCGATGCCCGCCGGGCCGGCGCCGATTATTGCGACATCGCAGTCATAATTCATCAGTGGTCACCTCAAGACCGTCACGCACAACGATCTGGCACGTCTTGCGGTGAGCGCGGCCATTCACCGTGGCGCGGCACTCGTAGCAGACACCCATTCCGCACAGCGGCCCGCGCATTTCCCCCGAGACAGATCGCCGGAATCCGTTGACCTCCGCGTTCAACAGCGCCGCCGCGATCGTGATTCCGCCGGGGACCGTCATCGCGACTCCGTTCACGCGAATCTGCACCTGTTCAGACATGCATGGCCTCACTTGCTGCACGCGACGGCAGGTAAGGCGCTACCGGAATCGCACTTGTTCGACCCATGATCTGATCGACCAGTAGCCTGGCCGTCGCGAGGGAGGTGGTGATGCCGAGGCCTTCGTGTCCGGCGGCGAGCCACAGTCCGTCGTTGGCGGGCGATGGTCCGATGAGCGGCAGTTTGTCGGGCGTTGCGGCGCGGAAACCTGTCCAGACGCGCGTAGCGGAGAGTTCGGCGATCGCCGGCATGTACTCAATTGCGCGCGCGACCATCTTCGCCACAATCACGTGATCCACCGCGCGTGATTCGTCATACTGTCGCGACGACCCGATCAGCAGCTGTCCGGATGGCCGCGGCTGGACGTTGAACGCGACCGAATCGCCGTCGCTCTGATGGGCGCTCTTGAGATAACCCAATTCCACGAGTTGGTGCCGAACAAAGTTTGGGTATCGATCGGTAATTATCAGATGGCCTTTGCGCTGCTTGATGTGAAGCCCAGGTGTTAGGCGCGGGGCAACCGCGCCAGCGGCATTCACGATGACATCCCCGGCCAATCGGTCTCCATTGCTGAGGATGACGCAATGCGGCTCCACGCGATCGACTTGCGTGTGCGTACGCACCGTTCCGCCTTTCTCAGTAACGCGATCCAGCATCCACGCGGCGATCGTTGGCGGATAGACGACGCTGTCCTGCTGAATAAGCAATCCACCGGCCAGACCCGGACGAAGATTGGGCTCAAGTTGATATAGGCGGCCCGCGTCGAGCACATCGCACGGAATCTGCTCTTCGAGATAGCGATGTCGCTTTCGCTCCACCTCCGCCATCTCCTCGGCGTCGGCGGCCACCCAGATGGTGCCGCAGCGCATGATCTCGGCCTGCGGCGGGAGGACAGTTTGCAGTTGCGTCCATAGTTGCTGCGAGTAGCGCGTGAGTGCCAACTGGGCTGGCGAATCATCCATCACAACGACATGCCCCATACCGGCCGCCGTCGCACCGCCGCCCACTGGTCCCGCATCGACTACCGTGACCGCGAACCCGGCGTCAGCAAGTTCCAGCGCGCACGCCGCGCCGACAATGCCAGCCCCGATGACAATCGCCGAAGCGCCCGCTGATATGTCAGTGCTCATCGCGGAATACCCATGCAGAACGGGTCCGCCGGATCGAGGATCAGCGTGCCCGTGCCGGTGACATGCGCCGATCCGCGGATCACCGGGATGATCTTGTCGCCCTGAAGCTCGATGGAACCCTCGAACACGCTGCCGATGATGCTCTCTTGCCGCCATATCTGCCCGGGGCGCAGCTTTCCGTCTGTGTGCAGGCACGCGAGCTTCGCGCTGGTGCCGGTTCCGCACGGCGAGCGGTCGTAGGCACCGCCGGGACACAGGACGAAATTGCGGCTGTCGTTGCGCGGGTCACGCGGCGGACCGAGAAGCTCGATATGATCGATCGCGGCACCCGCGTCACCGGTGATGCCTTGGGCGCTCAACACAGCCCGAACCCGGGAGGCATATTCAATGAGCCACTCGGTGTTACCGATTTCGATCTGTTGCCCGTGATCGTTTAAGAGGAAAAACCAGTTCCCGCCCCAGGCGATATCGCCGGTGACGTCGCCAATGCCGGGGACTTTGACCGTCACGCGATTTCGGAAGCGATATGACGGTACATTTCTGAACTGGACGTGATTCGCGCCTTTCAGATCAAATCCGACGACTCCCACCGGCGTCTCCAAACGATGCGAACCCGGCGAAATGCGGCCGGCGTGTGCCAGCGCCACGGCGACGCCGATCGTGCCGTGGCCGCACATGCCGAGATAGCCGACGTTGTTGAAAAAGATCACGCCGGCGGCGCAGGTCGGATCAGACGGTTCGCAGATGAGCGCGCCGACCATCACATCCGACCCGCGCGGCTCGTTCACGATCGCCGATCGGTAGTGGTCGAACTTCGATGCGAAGACGCGCCGGCGGTCGGCGAGTGAGCGAGCCCCGAGACCCGGAGCGCCGAGATCGGGTCCGCCGGCCATGACGATCCGCGTCGGCTCGCCGCCGGTGTGGGTGTCGATGACTGTTATTGTCTGCAGCGGCATACGCGGGCAAGTCCGTGCGGGTCGGCGTCATCGACTACGTTCTGGCGATCGTGTTCCAGAGCTGGGGCGCGAAGCGATTCCGTCACGGATCACGCCCAGAATCCGCTCCCGCTCTTCACCGGCAAGCTTCAGCCGCGGGGCGCGGGTGTGCTCGGTTCCAAATCCGCATTCCTGCGACGCGAGTTTGATGTACTGCACGAGCTTGGTGAACGTGTCCAGATGGAGCAGCGGCGTGTACCACTGATAAACCCGCCGCGCCTCGGCGAAGTTGCCGGCTTCCATCAAATCCCAGAGCAGCCGATTCTCGGCGGGGAATGCGTTAACCAGTCCGCTGATCCATCCTTGTACGCCCAGCACATACGTCTCCATCACCAGGTCATCCACGCCGCAGAAGAGGATGAAACGGTCGCCGCATACGTTGATGATGTCGGTGATCCGACGCGGGTTCTCACTGGATTCTTTAATCGCGACGATGTTGGGCACGTCGGCAAACTGCTTGAATGCCTCGGGAAGGATGTCCACGCCATAGCTGACCGGATTGTTGTAAATCATGATCGGCAGTGGCGTGGCGGCCGCGACGACTTTGAAATGGGCGACCGTCTCGCGCTCGTCGGATTTGTAGACCATCCCCGGAAGCACCATCAGTCCGTCCACGCCCGCGGATTGCGCGTCTGCGGCGAACTGGCAGGCGCCGCGGGTCGTGTACTCGCTAACCCCGCTCAGCACCGGGACGCGGCCTTTGACATGCGCCACCGTCGCACGCAGCACCTCGATCTTCTCGGCGACCGATAGTGAGCAGTTCTCGCCGACGGTGCCGAGCATTACCAGCCCGTGGATGCCGCTGGCAAGCATCGCGTCGATGTGCTCCAGCGTTGCGGGAATGTCCAGGCATTCGTCCTCGCGGAACTGCGTACAAGCCGCCGGATAGACGCCTCGCCAAGTTACTTTCATCGGTACTCCAATTCTTGAGGGATATGACTATATAGATTTGAGCGACCACGTCGCGGGGTGCCGTCCTGGGTTTGAACGCACCCCTCACCTGAGTGTGGCACCCCTCAACTTTCGCCGACATTGTGCAATTCTTCACGGGGACGTCGGCTCCGGGGTTTGGGATTCGGGTGTTAAATAAGGCAATTTATGAAGCTCCAACCATTCCGATCCCCGCAATTGCGCCTACAATGGCAAGTTGGGGTCGGCCGGGGTCGATTTTCTCAAAACCCGGATGCCGCGGTGTAGAGGACGAATATGAGGTACGGCTCATGATTCTAATCATTGATGACGCCTCCGATTTGCGAGCCATGCTGCAAGTGCTTCTGGTGCACGAAGGGTACCAAGTCGCCGGCGCGGCAAGCGCCGAAGAAGGGTTGATGCTGGCCGCGGCTAAGAAACCCGATCTGGTTTTATTGGATCTCTGCATGCCCGGTATGGACGGATTCGGATTCGTCCGCAGCATCCGCAAGACCGAAACGCTTAAGGATGTGAAAGTGGTTGTCCTCAGCGGCGTGGATGACACCGGCGTGATGCACAAGGCACACTCCCTGGGTGTCTCGGAGTTCTTTGTCAAAGGGACATTCGAGATCGAGCACCTGCTGGGCCGCGTGAAGTTTCACGCCGGCCCGCCTCCTGGACCGACGCGCGCTCACCTAAGCAATCACGCGACGGTCTGACGCGGGCGCGGGCGTGGGCGTGGCCCGGTGAGATATCAACGTAAATATTTTTGGCTTCTCGGCTTACAAGTGCTGACTTGAAAGTGCGCGGCAATACACTGTGACGCATGTCTATTGTCGTACCTAAGAGCCCCAGCGAGTCGTGGAGCGAGTCGCTCCGCTTCATGTTCACCGTGGGAATCGAGTGCTCAAATCCCGTCATCGACGGCGGCCACCGTGTCGATCAACTCGCGCTGACTGGGCATTACGAGTGGTGGAAGAAAGACCTCGGGCTCGTCACCAGCCTGGGCGTGAAATACCTCCGTTACGGCCCGCCAATCCATCGCGTGTTTCTTGGTTCGGGGCAATACGATTGGACATTCCTCGACCCCGTGATGGCTGAGATGCAGAAGCTTGGGATTCGGCCGATCATCGACCTTGTGCACTTCGGCTTGCCCGACTGGCTCGGCGACTTCCAGAACGCGGATTGGCCGCAGCATGTTGCTGATTATGCCGGGGCGTTTGCGGCGCGTTACCCGTGGGTGCGCTTTTATACGCCGGTGAACGAGATCTACATCACCGCGCTGTTCTCGGCGATGTTCGGCTGGTGGAACGAGCGCCTGCAGACCGACGCTGCGTTCGTCACGAACATCAAATTATGCGTTAAGGCGTCGATCCTGATCATGCGCGCAGTGCTGAACGTCCGCCCGGACGCAATCTTCATTTTCAGTGAGAGCACGGAATACGTTCACCCCGGTAACCCGTCAATGGTTCCCAAGGCGCTGTTCATGAACGAGCGGCGATTTCTGTCGCTCGATCTGCTCTTCGGCCATGACGTGTCGGCGGTGATGTACCGGTATCTGCTGAACGGGGGTATGACCGAAGCCGAGTATGAGTGGTATAGCCTGCAGACGGATCTGCGGTCCCATTGCATCATGGGGACGGATTATTATATCACCAACGAGCACGTGATCCTCGAAGACGGCCGCACGATCGCCGCCGGCGACGTCTACGGCTACTACGTCATCACCCGGCAATACTACGACCGCTACCGCCTCCCGGTCATGCACACCGAGACCAACCGCACCGCCGGGCTCGCGGTTGAATGGCTGTGGAAAGAATGGATGAACCTGCTGCGCCTGCGCGAGGATGGCGTCCCCATCATCGGCTTCACCTGGTACGGCCTGCTCGACATGCTGGACTGGGATTCGGCGCTCACGCGCATGCGCGGCCACGTCAACAAAGTGGGCCTCTTCAGCCTGGAACGCCGCGAACGCAAAGTCGCCAAGGAATTCCGCAAGCTGGTTGAGACTTATTCACACTTGCCGATCAGCAGCTCAAAGTTCCTGATTCTGACGGCGTGATTGTCCCTTTCTTTAAGAAACTCATCGATAACAGCAAAAGAAAAACGGCCCGAGCGATTAAGCTCGGGCCGTTTTAACATCGACGCGGTGATTGGGACGGGGGCTACACCGCGCCGCGTCGTTTCGCAGCGTCGTTTCGTTTCAGAATTACACTACCGCTTCACTGTCGGGCTGCGCTCCAGCGAACCATTGACGGCGCCGTTGATGCTGCTGGGCTTTGGCTTGGCGATCTTCACGGGTTCAGGCAGATCGATCTGCGTCTTGCGCGGATCGCCGCTACCGGCGTGGGCGCTGCGCCCGTTCACTACCCCATGCACCGCGGCCTCGCGGCCATTGGCGGTGCTGCTGTAGACCAGGCCGATCGTCTGCTCCGGCTCGTCGAGAATCAGCCGGTTCGCCAGCTCCACGCCTTGCATCAGCGAGTGATCGGTATTGGACACTTCATACTTCCACATTCCGAATCGGCCGCGGCTGTAGATGTCCCACTTCTGCTCAAGATACGGAATCACGTCCGCCAGGATCGAATCGCGTTCGACCGATGGCGTCGGATAGCTGTACTTGGCGTCGAACATCCACGTGCTGATGATATCCTTCTGATCTTCTTCGCTGATCATTCCCGCATTGATCAGGCCGCGAATCGTGTCTTCGACAATCCGCGTGCCGTCGACGGGCTTGAACTCGCTGTAGCTGGTTTCGCACAACAGCGAGTAATGCTCGTCGTTGCCGGGCGTCATGTTCGGGCTGTAATTGCTGAGATAGGTGACGCGGTAGAACGGGCAATTGTCCTCGGGGAAATACATCCACGACTTGGTGCTTGGGCACTTCTGCTTGATGCCGATGCCCACCATGTATCCGCCGCTATGCCGCAGCGACGCCGCCGATGCCTTGAGCAGATCGGGAACGGCGTTGCCGAGCATGTCATTACAGAGACGGTCTAGCGGGATCGTGCTGATGAGGATGTCGTAAGTCGTTTTTTCGCCGTCGGTGAAGAGAATTTCCTTCTTCTGAGCGTTGATCGATTTAACCCGGCGGTTGAGCTTGAGGTGGCTGCCCAGGACCGGCTCAAAGCGGCGATAGAACTCACCGGTTCCGCCGAATAATGGGAATTTGAACTGGTTATTCGGGCCCCAGCCGAAATCGTCGGTGCCGAGGACGACGTTCTTGATCGCGCGCTGTATGTCCAGCACCGCGACCCGCTCGCCGATCCATTCCTTGTTCATCATCTCGGCGGGGTGCGCCCAGACTTTGAAGTTGTAGGGGATCATGAAGTGCTTGGCGATGCCGTCACCGAAGACGGCGTCGATGAATTCCTTGAAATTCGTCGCCGACTTGTTG
>JACMML010000143.1 GCA_014379105.1 Phycisphaerae bacterium | reverse complement strand
TCTGATCGCGCAGGAAATCGGCCACCAGCTCTTTGCTGGTGACGTAGACGATGTTGCGGCGATAGACATCGACGCGATCCTGCGGCGTGGTATCGTGGATGACGTAGCCGACATTGTGGCCGAGCTTGCGGTAGACCGGGCCCATGTTTTCGGCGTCGCGCTGCACCAGATAATCGTTGACGGTAATGATATGCACCGGCCGTCCCGCCCACGCCTGCACACCGGCAGCGATTGCGGCGGTGATCGTTTTGCCTTCACCGGTCGCCATTTCGGTGATGTTGGATTCCACCATCGACATCGCGCCCATGATCTGCACCAGGTACGGCCGCTTATCGATCGCGCGCACGCACGCCTCGCGCGCCAGCGCGAATGCACGCAGCAGCGGCTCGCCTTCCAGCCGGCCGAGCCGCGCGAGAACGCGCATCTCTTCGACTTCATCGCGGAACTTCGCGTCCGAGAGCAGCTTGATCTCGGGCTCCATCGTTTCGACCTGCTCCGCATCGCGCCGCAGCCGCGCTAACACCGGCCGGCGATTGCGGAACCAGCCGACCATGCTGTGAGCGGGTATGTCCAGCCCCTTGAGCTCCGGCGCTTTCACGCGACGTGCATCAAAGACCTGATAAAGCTCGGCGGCGGCGGTGGACATAATGGATGGACGGAAGCGATCAGGATTCGGTTGATTGCATCGTCAACTGCTTGAACCACCGGTACCACTGCGTGGCCAGCGGCTCGGATTGAGCGGCGACGAATCGCACATAGACGCGCTGGCCGGGATAGAACTGCGCGGCACCGGAACTACTGGCATTGGAATCCCCGGCGTCGGGATTATTGTCAAACAGGATACGCGCCTCGTATTGGGCATCGCCGAGCGTGCGGGCGGACGGATCATTCGGGTCCGGGACGCGTTCACCTTCACCGGCATGCGTCAGCGCGGCGCTGCGCACTTCCTTCTTGGCGGCCGGGGAAATTTTGACGCGGCTGGCGTCGACATCAACCACCTGGTTGGGCGCGCCGACGCAGCGAAGCTGCGCGCTGAACTTACCGTCCCCGCCGACGCGGGCGATATCCGCCTGGTCAATGACGACAAACGCTTCCAGTTGCGACTGTTGCGTGATCGTGGCAATCAATTGCGAAGGCGGCAGGTACGCGCCTTTCATATTCCCAATCTCGGGCGCAACCACGCGGCCGTCGATCGGGGCGCGGATGATCAGCTTGGCGACCCGGTCCTTCTGCTGATCGGCAATGAAGCCGAGCCGCTGAAGGCGTCCCGTAAAGACAACGTGCTCGGGGGGGTTGCCGAGGGACGCGGTGATCTGCTTTTCGACGATCTGGAGTTCAATCAACTGCTCGTCAAGCTGGCTTTGCTCCTGCCGATTGCTCAGCACCATCAGCACATCGCCGGCTTTCACCCAGTCACCATCGGCGACTTTGACGTCTTCGACGAAGCCCGGCGTCTCGGTGTAGATCGAACGCCGCTCGGCCGGCTCAAGCACGCCTTCGGCGCGAACCGCGACCGGGAAGTTGATCACGCCAATGAGCAGCACGAGTGCCGCGGTCACCGCGCCGGTGAACCCCCAGGCGCGGGCACGCTTGCGATGCAGCTCCGGGTCCGTGGACAGGTACTTCAGCAGCTTGAACAGCGGGAACAGCAGGAATGTCGTCAGCGCACCGATGCCCATCAGCAGGCCGATGATCTTGAGCTGCTCCGGCAGGCTGTAGAAGAGCATGTAAGCGATCGCGAGGCTGACGAAGATGCGGTACGCACTGGACGCGATCGCGTAGACGAATAGCTGCACGCGCTGCCACGGCGCCGGCAACGGCTGTTGCTGCTTGACGCGGAAGATATGGCGCTTGATCAGCCCGAGCGTGTATTCCGATGATTTGCGCTGCAGGTTGGGGATTTCCCAATAGTCCGACAGGATGTAATAACCGTCATAACGCAGCAGCGGGTTGGCGTTAAAGATTATGGTGCTGACCGACGCGATGAGCATCGTGTTGTACGCCAACTGGTTGATCAATTGACCGGAGCCCGAACCGCGCGTCTGCGCCCAGATGAACGCGCACACCGCGGCCACGAACAATTCAAAAATCATCCCGCCGGCGCCGACGAACACGCGCTTCCATTTATTTGGAAACGCCCACGCGCTGGACGCATCGACATACGGCGTCGGCACGAGCACCAGCAGCATGATGCCCACCTCGTGCACCTCGCCACCGAAGCGACGGCACGAGAATGCGTGGCCCATTTCGTGGATGAACTTGATAACAATGAATGTCACCCAAAGCCACGCCCAGTTGGAAGGTGCGATCGCGTCCTTTGTCGATGCCTGAAGCTCCGGCCACATCGGGGCGAGCACGACGATCGCGCCGATCACCACCGCGAGCCAGACCACCGCGCCGAACCAACTCAGCATCAGCCGAATCACCGGCATCCACGTTTTGATGAAGTTGTCCGGGTCCCACAGCGGCATGCGCGGAAACAGCAGATTCATCAGCCGCTGCTGCATCTTCCGCTTGAAGTGCATTTTCTGTCGCTTGAGGATCACGGCGCTATCCGGCGTGACGTCGGTTTCGATCAGGTTGGCGGCAAAGAGCTGGCTGAGGATCTGGATCACTTCAGACTGGGTCGGGGCGTCGTCGGCGAGTTGTCCGCCGACCAGGTCCCAGGCTTCGCCGACAGTGCGCGAGCCGTCGAGCAGGCCGACGAAACGGTACGCCGGATCGGACAGGCGATGAAACTGATTGCCCGCCGGATCGCGGACGACGTACCAGCGATCACCGCGATAATACTGCCGCGAAATCTGCGCCGTCGGACGCAACCGCGGCCGCAGTCCCACGACGCGATACCACGATTCAGAAAATGTCGGCCGGAGTGCTAATGACATATTTAGGGGTTGGGGTCAGGGGCTTGGGGATCGGTGATTTGGTCTTCACCAAGCCCCAAGCCCCAGTCCCTATTCACTCGTTCTAGATCCACAATTTCAGGCGCACCCATTCCCATAGCCGGTGCGTGCCGTGCCAGTAGAGGGGCTTCTTTTCCCAGTCGATGCGGGCTTCGCCTTCCTGGCCGGCGTGCCAGGCGCTGGCTTGGCCGTCGGGAGGACTGTCGAGCTTGCCGTAGACGCGGAAGACGTTTTTCGCATCCTTGGCCTCACCGAGTGGGACGATCCGCGTGACGGTAAATTCGCGCTTGTCGTTCGGGTTGGAAGTGGTCGCCAGCGTGCCGCGCGATCCCTCACGCAGAAGCTGGATATCGCGCTCGTTCACGCGAATCTCGGCGTGCAGATCGCCGAAGGCCTCGACCGACGCCATCTCGAAGAGAGCGTCGCCTTCCTTGACCTCGGATTTTTCGCGTTCCTTAAGATCGCCTTTCAGAATCCGGCCATCGATCGGCGCGACCACGGTCGCCCGTTTAATATCCATTTCGATGATCAAAATCTGTTTTTCCAGGGACTTGGCTTCCAGCTTCTTCTGGGCCGCCTGTGCGTCGTCTTCCGGATCCCGATTGTTCAGCATCTCGTCGGCTGTGATCAGAGCGCGGGCTTTGTCGAGCAGAAGTTGCTCGCGTTGCGCCTTCAACCGGTCCGTATCAAAAATCGCCAGGGGATCATCCGCCTTGACGATCTGGCCGGGTTCAACCAGTACGGTAAGCAGCTTGCCGGCGATCGGCGCGCTGATCGAGCGCTTCACCACAGGCGTAAACTGGAACGGCGCCGACACGCGATACATCGGCGACCAGAGCGTCACCAAGAGGGCGAGCCCAAGCAAGCTGACAAAGATGACCTTCGCCAGCGTGTGGCGCGGGCCGATGATGTACTTGCTGTTGTGGACGATCGACTGACCGATTTTCACGGGTATCCAGCGGTCGTTCTGATACCGGTCATGAATCTGCGGCGCAATCACCTCGGCCGCGACCGCGAGGCTGGTCGTCAGGTGTGGGGAGAGCGCCCGCGTCGGCGGGTATTCGAGCGTCAGCACGCCGACAACTTCATTTCTGTGCCGCAGCGGCAGCGAGACGATCTTGTTGCCGTTCTCCATCCGGGAGAGGGACATCGCGGCGCGGGTGATGTTGTTGGTTGTATGGCCGGTCGGGTCCGGATCATATTGAACCAGCTCGCCCTGATCGACGCACTCCTCCATCGCTTTGACGATGGAGACCGATAGTTCCTGCCGGCGGTCGAACTGCTCGGTGTGGCTCATCGCCAGCAGCTTCACCGAGCGGATTTTCACCCAGCCCAGGCTCACGCGCGATGCGCTGGTTCGCGTCACCAGTTCGTTACACAAGTTGGCGGACGCGCCGTTGAATGTTTCGCCGTTGGCGAACGCGGCAGCGCTCTGGAGCACGTCCTGATGGCGCTGTGTCGTCTGCACCGCGGCCTCATTGGCACGGCGGAGCAACCACAGATCGAAATAGCCGGCGACAAGCCGCATCGTTTCCAGGCGCTGCTGTGCGCGCTCCTGATCGCGGGCGCGGGTGATCACGCAACTGGCTGCGATGACCTGTTCCTGATTGCGCAAAAGCGTGACGAGGCAGAACTGAGGCTCGACCGAATCATGCGGGCTGCCGACGTCGATCACGCCGTCTTTACCCTGGCGGAGGCACTCGCCGATGATTTCGGTAAACGCCTGAAGCGCGGCTTTGCGGGTTTCATCGTCGGAATTGTCCGGGCGAATGTGCGCGACGTTGCGCAGCTGCATGCCGCCTTCACCGGGCTCGAGCAGAAAGCCCGCCGCCTCGGTGCCGTTGACGACGATCGCCTGCACATTGAGCAGGTCGTGCATGAACTCGCGGATGTCCGGACCGGCCGCCAACAGCTTGGCGACCAGACGTGAGCGGGTCATCGCCTGTTGGCTTTGTTCCTGCTTCTTCTGTTGTTCGGAACCTGAGTTTTGACTCTCGACTATTGATGACACGATTCACCTGCTGCGCGGGGAAAGCCCGCCGCCGTACGGATTAAATTTAACTCTATCGCAAAGCCGTCTGCGCCGATTCGGGGATCCTGACTTCAACTTCCAGGCCGGTCGAACGATTTTCCGGATTCGCCATCTCAAGCCGGATCGACTGCGTGCCCGCTCGCGCATCGGCCACGGGGGCGAGCAGATTGATCACCGCCGGCTGCCACTCGCCGTTGGGATAGCGCACCTGAAGCGTATCCCCCTTCTTAAACCGCTGCGCGATCGCGGTCGGCAATGTTTTAACATCGATATAGAGCGGATCGTTCTTCACAATGATGATCGACGGCTTATTGATGTCCGCCACTTCCCCTTCACTTTGCACCAGCCGCTCGACGATGCCCGCGACCGGCGACGGAAGCACCATCAGGTCCACCCGCACCTGCTGCAGCTCCGCCTCGGCGGTTTTCACAGTCGCTTCGTGCTTGGAGACATCCACCTCTGCGATCGCCAGTACCACATCGAGCTTGGCCTGCAGTAATTCAAACTCGGTGGCGGCTTTTTCGTCGTAGTTTTTCTGGCGGCGCTGGAGTTCGACCTTCTTGTTATCAAGCGTGGCTTCTTTGGCTCGGATGATCAGCGACCGATCGGCGTCCAGCTTCAGCCCTTCCAGCCGCTTGAGCTCAATGCGGGCGTCCTGCTCCATCAATGGCTGTTTCGGGGTAACCACGTCCCCTTCCTTCACGTTGACCTTGGCGATGATCCCCTGAGACGGGAACGCCAGCTCTTTGCGCGAGGACGGCGCGGTGACGCCTTTTTCGATCATCCCCTCCTCGACGGCTTGCAGGCGCGCTGCTCCCAGTTGCAGGACGGCGCACAGCGCCAAACCAATCGACAATGCCACTCTGGGGCTTTTAAAGCTGTCAATCACGAGAACACATCTCCATCGTTTGCTGTAGCGGAGCCGTCAAAGTCGGCCCGGACCCCCAAAACCGTTTCCAGCACAAATGATATAAGGCTCGGTCGCGGCAGGGTCAACCGCAAACATTGCTCGCAGCGTGTCCCATCGGTGCAATGGACGACGGGCCTTTAAGTTTGATTTCATCAATTCCGATTAACAATCTAGCGATCCGGGACACTATCGCCCCCCAACATTCGGGACGACATTTCGGCCGCGACATTTCGGCTGCCCAGTTTCCCAAATTGGTGCTATCCCAGTCAACATTGACGCGTTATAGTTATTCCCCGCTCGATCGAATGTCCGATAAGAGCATCTGTCCGTGCCGTACCGGCCGAGGGATCTGCATCCCGATCCCGGGATCGGCCAAAGAGTCTTCACCGTGCGGTGACGGGGCTTATACCCCGACAGCGTCCCCTGCGAGAAATCGTAAGTCGCGCTGGGTTCTATATTTAGATAATATAGAGCGTTCGCACCCGAGGTCCGACTAATGAAAGTAGATCCCCGTTTTTTGAACGGAGACGCCCGCGAAGTATTCAACGGCAACGAGCTCCTTGTTAAAGGCTGCCTCGAAGTGCCCGGCGGCGTCAGTCTGTACACCGGCTATCCCGGCTCCCCCGTCGCCACATTCTTCGATACGCTCGGCGATATCCATAACCTGTTAAAACACCATGGCATACGCGCGTTTCAGGCGAATAACGAAGCCCTGAGCGTTGCCGCGATCAATGGATCGCAGATGGCGCCGATTCGTGCGATCACGGCGTTTAAAAGCGTCGGCCTGCACGTTGCGTCCGATGCGCTGGCGATCGGCAACTTGGCGGGTCCGAATCCCGATGGCGGGGCTGTGATTGTCTGCGGCGACGACCCGTGGTGCGACAGCACGCAAGTCCCGGCCGACTCACGGTTTCTGTGCGAGCACCTGCGCATGCCCGTCGTCGAACCCGGTTCGATGCAGGAGCTAAAAGACTGGATCGCGGCGTCATTCCAGCTTAGCCAGCAATCGAGCCTCTACGTCGGCTATATCGCCACCACGACCCTCGCCGACGGCGGCGGATCGGTAATGACCCGGCCGAACCACTATCCAGCTATCAACACAAAGCAGCAGTATCCGATGGACACCAGCGCCATCGACCTGGAGAAAGTGTTGCTCCCCCCACGCACGTGGCTGCGCGAGCTGGAAATGCCCGGCCGGATGAAAAAGGCGGTTCAGATCGCTCGTCAGCTTGGTTTAAATAAAATTTTCCCCGCCACGCGCGCGGAAAATCTGCCCGTCTTCGGATTCGTAACCACCGGCATGGGCAAAATCTATCTCGAACAGGTCGTCGCCGACGCAGGTCTGAACGGCCAGTTCCCCATCCTCAACATGGGCATGCCCTACCCGGCGGACGTAGAGCTATTGCTCGAGTTTTCCAAGACCTGTCAGACGATGATCGTCATCGAAGAACGCCGAAGCTTCCTTGAGAAGAATCTGCGCGACGAGATGTTCAAAACGCTCGGCGTTGAAGAAGCCAGCCAGCTCTCGGCGCGTCTATACGGCAAAACCTTCCCGGGCAATGTCGCCGGAATTCCCGAAACACGCGGGCTCAATCCGTCGGTTCTTGCACAGATCATCTTGCCGCTCATTCAGCGCACCGAGACGATCCCCGCGCACCTGCGAAACGGCAATATCAGCGGCGTGCTCGAACTGATCCGCCAGACCGGCAAGCGCAAGCTGGAAGTGGTCGGCGTGGAGATGAAGGACGACGATCGCATCACCGCGCGCCTGCCGACCTTCTGCCCAGGTTGTCCGCACCGCGATAGCTCGGCCGCGCTATTGGAGCTGCGCAAGAATCTCGCGGACCCGAAGTACATGAAGCGCCATCACAAGCGCGGACCCGTCGATCTGGTCGCCCATGGCGACACGGGTTGCTACACCATGCTGCTCTTCCCCCCCACCGAATCGCTGATGCACAACTACAGCGGTATGGGGCTCGGCGGCGGCACGGGGTCGGGCATCGATCCGTTTATCAAGAACAAGCAGTTGGTATTCATGGGTGACGGCACGTTTTTCCACTCCGGCCAGGTCGCGATAAGCCACGCGATCAAGAGCGGGCAGGACATCACGTTCATCATTCTCGAAAACGGCACCACCGCGATGACCGGCCATCAGGAGCACCCGGGCACCGAGCTCGATGTGCTGGGCAATCACAGCTTCATCCAGGACATCTACACGATCGTCAAAAGCATGAAGGGCACGAGCCCGCTGACGGTCGTCAAAATGTCGCCGGAAGATCGATCGAAATATTACAACGTCGTCGAAAAAACGATCCTCGCCGACGGCGTGAAGGTGATCATCGCCGACAAGGAATGCGGGATAACGCTGCACCGCCGCAAGGGTCGCGACGAGCGCGCCGAAGCCAAGAAGCACGGCTTTTTGCCGACCAAAACGCACATGAACGTCACGCACGAAGTGTGCGAGCATTGCCTCCAATGCACCAAGCAGACGGCCTGCCCGGGGCTCACGATCGTCGATACCGAATACGGCAAGAAGGTGGATACCGATCTCACTTGGTGCGTGAATGACGGCGCCTGCGAGCGCGTCCAGACCAGCAACGAATACGGCACGCACGTCAAGCCGTGCCCGAGCTTCGAGCAGGTGACGATCATCCGCAAAAAGCGCCGCCGCTACATGCTGCCGAAGATGGATCTTGCAAAGCTGCCGGACCCGGTGTTCGTCACCGACATGACGCGCAATGACGCGGCGTGGCGCGCCCACCTGAGCGGCGTCGGCGGGATGGGCATCGGGCTCGTCAGCGCGATCCTGGTTCGCGCCGGGCACAGCGAAGGCATGGACGTGAGCTTCTGCGACAAGAAAGGACTCGCCATCCGCAACGGCGGAGTCTACTCGCAAGTCACCTTCACCAAGCGCGGCGAGATGAGCGATCAACTTCGCGGCTCGGGTCTGATCCCATACGGACAGGCCGACCTACTAGTCGGCATCGATATTCTCGAAGCCGCCCGGGCCGTCGATCCGCGTGAGACCTTCCGCATCGCCTCCCCAAACCGGACGGCCGCGGTGCTCAACACGCACAAGCAGGATACGACGACGATTTTGCTGGGATTGAAGGACTTCGATCCCGAGAAGATGAAGCAGAAGATCGCCGAGCAGTGCGTGGAAGAATACTTCTTCGCCCGCAATCTGTCGGAGCTCTGCGAGCAACGCCTCGGCAGCAAGCAGTTCGTCAACATCATGATGCTCGGCGTCGCGTGGCAACTGGGTCTGATCCCCGTCAGCTTCAGCAGCATCGCCTGGGCGATTAAAGACACCGTGAAGCGCGGCCATCGCCAGAACATCAAAGCGTTCAACATCGGCCGCAAGCTGGCGCTGGAGCCGCGAACACTGCCTACCCGTCCCGAAGCGCGCACATGGGAGCAGTTGGTTACGCAGAAATCCAAGATTCTCCGCAAGACAGTCCCCCGCGGCGCTTTCCTGGCCAAAAAGCTCGAGCAGCTCTGTCACATCGCGATGGGCCAGATGCCGCAACTGAGCGATCAGAGCAAGTTCGACATGGCGCTGCGCATCTACGACCTGATCCAGTACGAGAACGCCGCGTACGCGAAACGCTATGTCGATCTGGTTCGCACCGTCTATCGCCGCGACTGCGCAGACCAGAAATTCGCCGCGACGCAGACGACGATCCTCAATCTCGCCAAGGCCATGCTCATCAAGGACGAGCCGTATGTCGCCTACCTGCTGACGCGCTACGAAAAGAAGGTCCGCGACGCACAGAAGTTTGGCGTGGATGAATCCAATGGCGATCGCATCGTCTACCGGCATCACACGAGCCCGGAATTTCCGATCGGCAAGTACCGCCTGCGTCTGAAGATCACGACAACGGACTGGATGCTAAACATCGTCAAGCGCGCCAAAGTGCTCCGCAAGCTCCCCGGCTGGCACCATCGCGACGTCGCGCTCCGCGAGTGGTACATCGGCCTGCTGTCACGCATCACGCTTGACACGCACGTCAACTACGATCGCGCCGTCCGCGTGCTAAGCTGCATGGAAGACGTCAAAGGCTATCGCGAAATCCGCTACCCGACGATGGATGCGGCTCGGGCGATGGTCGAGAACGAATTCAATACACCGAATCTTGAGCTATCGATCAATCACGCAGTGATCGATTCGATGCAGAGGGACGCGAAGAATCCGCAGCACACGATCTAGTTCTATTGATGTTTGGGATACTGTCGTCAAAAATCCACCACCGCCTCAACCTGATGGGCGCCGAGGCTGCGGACGCACTGATTGTGTGTGGAACTTTCAGATCGCTGGGGTAAACTTGTGACGTGAGCGCACAGACGCAAGAACTTCTGAATATCTGCGAGGAGCTGCCTGAGGCCAAGCTTACTGAGTTGGCGGATTTTGCGCGGTTTCTATTAGCCCAGAGCAAAGATGCGGCCGCCGCGGGAGCGACGCAGCGGTGGCTGGAGACGGCGCGGGGCGCAGCCAAATCGGGCGTGACCACCGATGAGGTGATGAATGTGACGCGCGGTGAGCAGTGAGCGAATATCTCATCGATGCGAACGTGCTGCTCGACATCGCCACGGCAGACGCGGTGTGGCTACCGTGGTCGCTGGAGCAATTCAACACGGCGTCGAGTCGCGGCGCAATTTTCATCAATCCAATTATCTACGCGGAACTCGCGCCGGCATTCTTAAGCGCCAATGAACTTGATCACTGGCTCGACCCGGGTGTATTTCGTCGTGCGGCGCTGCCATATAGCGCCGGTTGGCTGGCGGCGCAAGCGTTCATAAAGTACCGCCGTGGTGGCGGAAGTCGGAATGCCCCGTTACCTGATTTCTATATTTGTGCGCACGCGGAAATCGACAAGCTTACGTTGATCACACGGGACGCGACGCGGTATCGAACATACTTCCCGGGAGTCGCGCTGATCTCGCCATAATGATTCGCAACGATTTCTATTCCTGGCAATCTGCTTTATTCATTTGGGTCAATTTCTTCTGCACCGCTGCCACCTCACACCACCGCCTTCACCTGATCCGCCACCGCCAGCATGCGATTAAACTCCACCGGATCAAAGGGTCGCGATGTGAAATCGAGGATGAGCTGGTCGGCGCCGCGGATGAGGCCGATGTCCGGGGGGAGCAGCGCCCTTGCCGGGCCGTTGGCGAGGGCGCGGGCGTCGGTGGCGCGCAGGCCGTAGACGGCGAAGCGCACTTCGCTGGAGAGCCGCGGGAACAGTTGCAGATTCATCAGATCGATCAGGCTCGACGACGCACCGGCCGGCCGCAGCGCGATGGGCGTGGAAAAACCGTCCAGCGAGCGCACCAGGATGTGCCACGTGCGCACGGTGTCGTGCTCGCTGATGCTGTGCAGCTTGTAGATGGAGATCTGGTCGTCGCGACTCTTGAAATGTTCCAGCGAGCGCAGCGGCTGTTGGATGTCGTCTAATCCTTCGAGCACCACCGGGCCGACCGGGCCGCGCGCGAATCGGCGATTGATCGACCACTCCCACACCCCGAAGCGCTCGCGCCCGACCGTGTGCCGGCGCAATAACCGCGCGAGCATAAACGACGACGCGAGGAGAATTATGAGAATCGCGACGGGGATGGACCAATAATCAACCATGTCTCAGCACACTCCCGCGCGGACCGCACTGGTTCACAAACTTCGTCATCCCGCGTCCTTCATAATTCCCGCTGCTCGTGCCGATGACACCGCGAGCATGGCGGACTTCGATCATATCGTGAACTCGCTGAAAGACCGCTACGACATCCGCGTGCGCCGCTGGCGCAAAACGATGACCGGCTGTGCGTGGCGCGTCTACTTCCATGACGGCCGTGCGATCAACTGGGTGGAGGCGCCGTATCCGAAGAGCCCGATCAGCCTGGCGATCTTTCTTCACGAGATCGGCCATCATGTGATCGGCTTCTCCACGTATAAACGCCGTTGCGAGGAAGAATACCATGCCTGGGTGTGGGCGATCCGCGAAATGAAAAAACTGGGCGTGGCCGCGGATCGGCGTGTGCAGGAGCGGTTCGCCCGATCGATGGAATACGCAGTCGCCAAGGCGATGCGGCGCGGGATCAAGACGCTTCCCAGACAGCTGGCGACATTCCTGCCCAAAGCGGCGTGAACGCGCGGCTTCGCAAACGCTTTGACTCAACAGCTTTTATTTTTTCGTGGCACGGGGCTTCCAGCCCGTGAGAAAGGAACATGGGCTGGAAGCCCATGCCACCGAAATATTGTATTCAGACAAGCCGAATCACCGCAGCGGGTTCCACTGCTTTTCCAGATCCAATACTTCAATCCGCCGTTTCATCGATCGGCCGATGCAATACCACTGCGTCACATCGCGCTTCGCGATCGGATTATTCACCACGTCATCGATCGTCCAGCCGGCGAACGACAGTAGCCGCTGCATCTCGCGCTGGATGAAGACGTGCTCGATGCGGTCGCGATCAAGTCGCGGCTCGATCGTGGTGCGGGACGTGCCGGGAAATTCATTGGTCATCAATCGCCTTTAAACTCGCGTCATTAGACTCGCGGACGAAATTTGGATCCGCCCCCGCGACTCAACTCTCGGGCATCTCCGCCGTGTCGGCGACGACGACGTGCCGCTCGGATTCAACATGGAACATGCTACGCATGATCTTCTCGACATGCTCGTGGCAGTTTTCGATAAAAATCGTGTACCGCTCCTGCGTACCGCCGATCGCGGTGCCGGCGACGTAGAGCCCGGGGATATTGGTCTGCATGGTCGTCGGATCATAGCGCGGCGCGAGACACGGGCCGGATAGCTCGACGCCGGCGTTTCGCAGGAGCGTCATGTCCTGCTCATAGCCGGTCAGCAGGAGCAGGAAATCGGCGGCAACTTCAAACTCGGTTCCGTCCGTCAGTCGGAGCCTTGCGCCGGCCGGCGAGATGTGCGTCACGCAACTGCCGAAATAGCTCTGGATGCGGCCGGTGTTCATCAGGGATCGCAGCTCGGGCATCAGCCAATACTTGATCCCCTGCTCAACCAACTGCGGCCGGCGGTAACTGAGCGTGACGCGAGCGCCTGCGTGATGACACCGCAGCGCCGCTTCCACCGCGCTGTTTCGGCCGCCGACGATCAACACGCGCTTGCGGAAGTATTCGTGCGGGTCGCGGAAATAGTGGCTGACGTGCGGAAGATCCTCCCCCGGCACGCCCAGCATGCGCGGCCGATCCGTGCCGCCGGTGCAAAGCGCGACGTTCCGCGCCCGCCATTGTCGTGATCCGGCGCTGGTGTGCGTCGCGAGATCAAAATAACCGTCGCGGCGCACCAGATCGGTCACCGGCTCGTAAGTGTTGATGGTCAGATCAAATTGCTCGACCACTGATCGCAGGTACGCCAGGTATTGCTCGCGCGTGGCCTTGCCCTGTTCGGGCGTGATCAGCGGGACGCCGGCGATCGCGATGCGCTCGTTGGAGGAAAAGAATCGCGTCTGCGGCGCGTACCAGCTTACGGTGTAGCCGATTTGTTTGGCGTCGAAATGGACGTAATCGATCCCCGCCTTATGCATCGCGACCGCAAGCTCGATCCCGATCGGGCCGGCGCCGACAATGGCTGCGTCGTAGACGTGCTGGCTCATAATGGGTCGATTCTAGCCGCCAACGCGATCAGAATTATTTTTCAATCACACGAATCCGTCGCATTAACAAATCTGTCGGCATGGCGAGACGTCACGCCTGCGTCGGCAACATATCGCGGGTGACCTCATGCTGCAGCGGTTGGCCGGCGAAGAAGCGGAGCGTTTCGGAGATCGCCAGCTCGCCCATGTCCTTGCACGCCTGCTGCAGCGCGCCGGCGACGTGCGGCGTGAGGATCACGTTGGCGGCCGTTCGCAGCGGCGAATCGGCGCGCGGCGGCTCGGGGTCGGTCACATCAAGGCACACATATAGAGGCCGTTTTTTCAGTTCCGTATGCAGCGCGTCCTCATCCACCAGTGCCCCGCGCGATGTGTTGATCAGAACCGCATGGTCCGGCAGCAGCGCCAGTGCGCGCGGGCCGAGCATCCGGTGCGTCTCGGGGGTGTCCGGGGCGTGTATTGAGACCACCTGGCAGCGGCAGACCTCCTGCATCGTCGCCGGCTGCACGCCAAGCTGCGCCGCCTGCTCGGGCGTCAGATACGGATCGAAGCACTTCACCGTGAGCCGCGGGTAGCTCCGCAGAATGGCAATCACCTCGCGGCCGACGCGGGACGCGCCGATGATGCCGACATCCATGTCCATCAGCTCCCGAATCAACTGCCGTCGGCGGCGCGTTTCTTCCTGGTCACCGCGCGCGTACGCCTGAGCGATCCATGGGATCTGTTTCAGCAACGAGACCATCATCGCGACCGTATATTGCGCGACCGAAACCGCATTCGCCGAAGCGGCGGTGGTGATGCGGATGCCGTGATCGAACACCCACTCATCGACCAGTGATTTGACGGTCCCCGCGCTGTGCGCGATCAACTTCAGCCGGTTGGCATTGGCGAGCATCGCGGGACTTAATCGGATCGTCCCCCAGCCGGTGATCACTGCGTCGGCGGGCTCAAGAATGTGCCGGTAGTCGTCCACACCCGCGCCCGCGGGCACCGGTCCGCGAACCGTGGCGACCAGGTGCAGCCGGTCGAGGTCCTCGATACGGAACATCCGCTTATAGGTCTCCGGTCCAACCGCCAGACTTACCACCGGTTTACTGCTCATGCCTTTTGCCTCGAATGCTTCGCCACGTGGGGCCTTGATGATGACCGGATGAATGCGGTTGTCAATTTGACATTCGCCCCGTCCGGCGTCACAGGTAGCGCACACGGGCTGATCCGCAGCCATTTTTCGGGCGTTTGTATCGCCGCCTGCAATTTCCTACACTGTGTATCTCGCTGATGGCTTTATCACTCTCTCATCTTGTGATCTCCGAACCGCCGGCCGTGCCCGCATCGCGCAAGCCGTCGTGGCTGAAGATGAAAATGCCCGGCGGCGAAGGTTATGCGAAATTGAAGAACTTGGTGGACACCAACCGGCTGCACACCGTCTGCCAGAGCGCCAAGTGCCCCAATATCGGCGAATGCTGGTCCGCCGGCACCGCGACCTTGATGATTCTTGGCGACGTCTGCACGCGCGCCTGCGGCTTCTGCCACATCGCCACCGGGAAACCGCCGGAATATGACACCGACGAGCCGCGCCGCGTCGGCCAGGCCGTCGGCGTGATGGCGCTGGGGCATGTCGTCATCACCAGCGTCAACCGCGACGAACTGCCCGACGGCGGCGCCGCGATCTGGGCCGAGACGATTCGCCAGATCCGGCTCCAATCACCCGGCACCAGCGTTGAAGTGCTGATCCCGGATTTCTGCGGCGACTGGTCCGCGCTGCAGCTTGTGCTCGATGAGAAGCCCGAGATTCTGGCGCACAATCTTGAATCGGTCCCCAGCCAGTATTACCGCGTCCGCCCGCAGGCAAAGTATCGCCGCTCGCTGGAGCTGCTACGGATCGCGAAGCAGCAGGGGCTGACCAGCAAAACCGGCATGATGCTCGGCATCGGCGAGCAGCCGCACGAGATCGACGCGGTGCTGGATGATCTGGTCTCGATCGGCAGCGACATCCTCACGCTGGGGCAATACCTGCAGCCAACGGTGAAGCACCTGCCGGTGGACCGGTGGGTCACGCCCGATGAGTTCCGGTATTGGAAAGACCTCGGCGAATCGCGCGGACTGCGGCATGTGGAATCCGGCCCGCTGGTGCGCTCAAGCTATCACGCGGAGAAGCAGGTTCACGCCCACGCGGCGGTGTAGGAATTCTGATTAACCACGAAGTGCACGAAGGACACGAAGAATAAGGCAATGAATTAGAGCAATTACGTCTGGCGTAGCGTATTTTTTCGTGGCACGTGCTTCCCAGCCCGTGTTTTTCCAGACGGAAGCAAACATGGGCTGGAAGCCCATGCCACGATCGTCTGAAATTCGCTCTAGCTTCCGCTTCGTGTCCGTTGTGTCCTTCGTGGTTCAAGCTCATCTCTCTTCAACAACCTGCGGGCGGACGCTTTCAACCACCGCCAGCAATTCCTTCTGCTCATCGATCGCGACGCCTTTGGCGTCCAAGGTCGCTTTGAGATCGCCGATCGTTGCGTCGAATTCGGAATTGGTGATTCTCATCCCGGCGTGCGTTGCCTGCATCTCCTTGCCGTCGTAGTGCGCCGGGCCGCCGGTGGCGAGGGACAGGAACTGCACGATGTGCTTTTTCATCTGCTCGACGGCCGCGGGGCTAGCCTGCCATTCGCGGCTCTTCTTGCCCACGCCCAGCACGCCGCCGCTGGCGACGCCTTTGCGTTCCCAGTTCACGCGCGGGTCGGCGATGGCGCGGGTGACGAAATCGTCGACGATCGTCTTCATCCCCGCTTCCCCGCCGAGCCGCTCGAAGAGCGCCGCCTTTTTCGATGACGCATCGGTCCCTTCGCCGCGGAGTTGTTGGTCGCGAATAACGCGCTGCTCGGCGCGCTGATCGGCTTCTGGCGACCCGGAGGTGTGAAAATCGCGATCCTTCTTCTCCGGTTGTCCGCAACTGAGCAAAGCGAGGCAAATCACCCCTGCGCCGACTACCGTCCAACACACGCTGAAAATCCTGATCATCTTCTTCTCCTATTTTCTGTCCGATGCCTCGCCGGCATCGGTGACTTTCCCCGGGTCGAACCGAATCGCATTGTCGGCCGCGACGATCGAGTGGTCTAGTCTAGGCAGGTAGCCGCGGATAAACGCGTTGCGCAGCACATTGCCGATGGCGGCGATCACGTCTGTGCGCGGCGACGTCAGATCGCCGCGAATGGGAATATGCGTGCCGAACTGATCCCGCGGCGGATTACGCAGCACCCGCGTCGTCGCGCCCACCAGCGCTTCCCAGAAAAAGCCGATCACGTTGTCTTCCTGAATGTCCTTGCGCAGACTCAACACTTTGAGTTCGCGGAACAGCGGTTTCACGTACCCTTCGAGCTGGCCTTGCGTTGCCTTCACCTCGACCACCAGATCGAAATAGCCGCTCTCAAAATCAAACGCGCCATACGCGCGCGCCAGATCGTTGGTCTTTGTCACGTCCAGCCCGACCAATCGCAGCCCCAGGTCAAACGACGGGTGATACGAGAGCGGATCAAACTTCATGTGCAACTCGGTATTCGCCTGGTTCATCACCCGGGCCGTGGCGTCGACGGTAGAGACCAGGGGCGCAACGTCATCATGGATATTGCTGACGTTTTTGACGGTCGCGTTGATCTGGTTGACGAACACATCCACCGGCGGATCGGCGGCCGGGGCGCGGAAATGCGCCGAGCCGTTTTTGATGATCACATTGTTGATCGTGAACGGCGACAAATCCCGCAGGATGCCCAGCCACGGGACGTCGGCGCCGTTCTGATTGTCCGAATCCTTCCCCGCATCGACAAAATTAAGCTCCGGCCCATCCATCTCCACTTCAGCCACGATCTTCCCATTCGCCAGCGCCCCCCACTGCACCGCCAGATCCACCCGCTTGGCCGCGAACAGCGGGACCGGCACATTACCGGTGGTTTTGATGAATCGAATGTCCTTGATCGTGTACGCGCCCCGCCACAGCGAGATATCGATGTCGCCAACTTTCCCGTCATACAGCGGCGACCGGTCGATCGTCCGGTTCACGTACCACAACACGACCCCGGGAAGGCATAGCCGCGCGATGACCAGCAGGCCAAACAACACGAGCAGCGCGTAGCCGAGAGTCCGCCAGCGACTACGCCGGCGGGTCTTGGATTTTTCGATCTCAATTGGCGTGGTCGTCTCGTCCGGCACTCAGAACGATAGTCCTCCTCGGCGGCATATGTCCAAGCGGATAGACCATACCAACCGAAAGTGCTAACCGGGCAAGTCTAGCTACGCGTAGCTTAACTTCCCGCGCGGCGTAGGGATCGGCCTCCCCAGCTCGGTTGCGGTTTCGATCCAGGCTTTGGCAACGCGCTCGATGGCGGCAAGGGCTTTGATTTTGGTCGGGCCATCGGCCATGCAACCGGGGAGTTCGGGCACTTCGGCGATGAAGGCATTGTCGGCCGAACTCCAGTAGATGATGACTTCGTATTTCATGGTCAATCTCTCAATGCCCAAGCGTACTTCGTAATCAGCTGATCCCAATTGGAAAAGGCCCGGGACGTAATGCCCGGGCCTTGTTCTATCTGCGGAATTACGGCCAGCGCTTCTACAGCACTTCATCCAGCAGCTTGTCCGCGGCCGCGTCAAGTTTTTCGTCGGTTTCGTAGGTGCCGGCGGCGATCTGGGCTTTGATCTCGTTGACCTTGTCGATGCGGACGTCGTTGGTTTTGAGTTGGTTCAACATGCTTTGGACACTGCTGAGTTCGAGTCTATCGACACGATCGGGTGCCGCCGGCGCTGCACTTGAAGCGGCCGCTTCGGGTTTGGGGATCGCCTTGGGGGCGACCGGGGCGATGCTGTTTGGGACGCCGATCGGATTGATACTGCTCATAATGGTGCTCCTGCTCGGGCTGGGAAGGGTGTTTTTCTACACACGCCTTCCCAAGCCATCCTGTGCGGCCGATCCTCTGGCCGCGGGTTCAACCGTGCTCTCCGCACGGCCGGTCATCCTCGCTGACACTAAAAGTATCGACCCGCGTTCTATCGAATCTTGAACCACGTGAAGTCCGATGAAAATTCCCGTAACCCACTATCCGGACAACAGTTAATGCAAAAAAAGCGCAACATTCTACACAAATCGCAAAAATTGATGCCGATCCTTGCGCCCAGTGAATTTATCCAATTATCCTATTTTACCCAAATTACGGGATAGTCCCTTTTGTCAACTTCGATACGTGCGGTTTTATAGGACCGGTGTGTCTGTGGTTCTCGGTCGGGTGCTCCGGTGCGACCTCGTATCGACGGCGAATCGTGCACGCTGCTTTTCCACGAATCGAAAAACCCTGGCAGCGTTTAAATAGATGGGAACGCCACACGCATCGCTTTAGCGGCTTAGCCCTGCGGACGCTTACGGGTTCGCCGCCGGTGCCTCACCCGGCGACTGCGGCACCGAACCACCAACCGGACCGGTGGCAGGCAAAGTTGTGGCTTGGGTTGAAGGTGTCGCTAGTGCCCCCGAAGCATTGGACGACGCGGGGACGACACCCGTGGGGTCGATCGGCTTGCTATTCAACCCCCCGGCGTCCGGCGCGGTCTCGGTTGATCGGATTTCAGGCGATTTAATTTCCGGCGATCTAACTTCCGGCCACGCGATCTGCGGCACCGCCGACACCGGCGTGCTCGCCTGGACGACGATCAGCAGGTCCGTCGTGTCCGACACATCCTGCCCGGGCGTATCCACGTTCTTTTCCCCGAGTGCTTTACCAGGCGCACCACCGGCGGTTTCCAATCGCGTTTCCCCGGGTCCTTCCCGCGGCCCTTGGTTCACTACCACATTGTCAGCCTTGGATTTTGATGTGTCCGCACTCGCGGTGTTCTGCGCGGATTCTCGCGCGCGTGCGATTTCCGCGCTCGGTGCAGGTTCGCCAGGCGCTCCGTCTGTTGTGGGCGACGCAGGCGGCTGCGGTGCCGCCGTGACCTGCTTGGTTTCGCCGACATTGCCGCCGCCGTTGTTGAACAGTGGGGACTGCTGACGATTATCACGATACTGATTCTGATATTGGTTTTGGGCCTGATTTTGTAACTGGTTCTGCGCGTTCCCACCCTGCTGCGACAGATCGGACCCGTAATTGCGCGTCCGGGCCAGTGCGACATCGACCTCCGACACTTTGCTTAGCGCGAGTTGATTTTGTGCGGCGGTGCTATTGATCTTCGCGTTGTCGAAATACTGCGCCTGCTGTCGCCCGGTCCGCTGCCCGCCGAGTGCGCGGCTGATCTCGACAGCGCTGCTGGCCGATACGTTTCGAACCAGCAGATAGGTCTCACTGGTCGGGGCGCTGATGACGCTGC
>JACMML010000142.1 GCA_014379105.1 Phycisphaerae bacterium | reverse complement strand
TTCGAGCGAGGCCGCGAGGAACTTCGCCAGATCCGGCGCGGCGAGTACACGGGTGTCGATGTAGTCACGGAAAACGTATTCTTTCGTGCCCAGTTCGTGCTCAAAATCCGGGTTCATCGCGCGGTCCACGCTCGCCTGCATCCACGGACCCATCACCGGTGGGATCGTGATCAGCGCCGCCGCCGGGCTTACCGGGAGTTTCTGGAAACTGAGCTTAAACGCCTGCACAACGGTCACGCGCGCCAGCGCCGCGATCGCGAGTAATCCGATGGCGATCGCAAACGCGATCCGCCGGCGCTTGCGCGAAGCGGGCTTGATGAGTTGATAGGTGGAACCCTGGCCGTATTGCAGAATCGGTGCGGTACTCATGCGATACCTCCAGTGGGCTCAGCAGGCGGAGAAGCCGGCGATCCTGCGGGCGACGATGCAGGGGGCCGTGCCGGTAATTCCGCTTCTTCGATAAAGATGTGGTCAACAATCCAGCACACCAGCATGATCATCAGAAAAGCCGGCAGCATCAGCACCATGCCGGCGAACTTATGCGCGAATCCCTCGGACCACTCGCGACCCAGCCACAGGTCCAGGATACCCACCCCGGCGACGCGCGCGACATTACACATGATCGCGATCGGTATCGCCGACGCGATGATGATCGCCCGCTGCCACATCGGACGGATCGACAGGAATGCCACCGCCGTGCCGATGGAGATGAACGTCATCAATGCAACCATTCCGGCACACGCCTCGGCGACATTTAAGGCGCGATCCGCAAGTTGCAACCCTGTATCAGGATCGTACTGCGGCATGAAAATCTTCGTTCCGCCGTAGCTGGCGTCGATGCCAAAAAGATTCATGATCCCGACCGATGCGATCGCCGCCAGTGACTGCAGCGGCATCGCGATCTGGCTATACACCAGCGGCGGCCACGGAATTGCGCAGACAAGAAAGACGATCGGAAACCACGTGATCCGCATGACCTTCCACCCGCACAGCGTCAGCACCGTGCCGAACAGCGTGAGGATCATGCCCATGTCCCAGACAAAATCGTTCTGACCTGGAAAAATTCCGTACGCACTGAGCAGCAAGCCGGCTAGTAACGTTCCCAATCCCCAGTCCAGCACCAGTCCGAAGACGCCGAGTGCCATGACGCCGATCGCCGCGTTTTGCGTCAGCCCGGCGAAGGAGATGGTGCTGTCGCCGAATCGGATCATCGGCGAGAGCAGGTACATCAATCCGCCCCCCGCCATCACAGCCAGCGCCTCATAGACCCGCATGCGCGTGAATCGATCTCCGAGGATCGGCTCCAGCGGCGTTGACATCAGTTGTTCGCGGTGAAGGAAGAGGTAGTAGAGCCCGACCAGGGGAATGGTGATGGAGTGCGACCAGTTGCTGTCCCCCGAGACGAGATTGGTTTTCTGCCATAGTCGCAGCAGGTTTGGCAGATATAGAAGCGCAAATGTCGCAATCAGCGCCGCGGCTTTGAGCCAACCGATCCACGAGACGCCGAGCCAGCCCGAAACCGGGCGGGTTTGCGACGACAAGGTCGGGGATAAGTTAGCGGTACTCTGCAATCCGATACTCCGCGCCGCGAGCAAGCGTCACGTGGCTGCGACCTACGCGAACTATACCCGCCGAATAATCTCTTGCCGCAGAATCTACGTCGCCGGCGGGTCAGAATAACCCGGGTGGGGATAAACTTGCCGCCAGACGCCGATGATCTTGCATCGTCAACCCAGGCGGGCAGCTGATGCAAGATCATCGTATTACAAAAACGTCTACTTTAGCCCGGATATTCCGGGTCCTCAGTTGCCGTTGTTCGTCTCGTCACCGTAATTGCGGTCATAAATCCAGCCAAAGCCGTAACTGATGCGGAATCCGTTGCGAATTGCCGCCAGGAACGGTGCGATGATGTTTGTGCCGACCTGAACCCGGTCATTGGCTTTGAGATAAATATCCGGTTCCTGACCTGCGAAAATTTTATCCAGGTCGACCCGAACGAAGACCTGTTTATCGCCGGGCAGCCGGCGGATGATCTCGGTCCGGGACGGCCAGGCGACCTCGTTGAACCCACGTGCGGCGATAATCGCCTGGGCCAGCGTGATCTTACCCGCCGGCAGGCTATATGCCCCCGAGGACGCCACGTTGCCACCCATGTAATACTCGCCGGTCGTGGATGCCGGGACGATGATGAAATCCCCCGGCAGGACGACGATGTTGTATTTCAGCTGGCCAGCTTCCAGCGCCTGGTACGGGACCCGGATGATCTCACGATCTTCCGGCTCTTTGAGAGCATTAAATTCGAACGCTTCGCCTGTGCCCGTTGTTCCCATTCCGGTCGTTCCGGCCCCTGCGGGGGTCGGCTCGGCAGTCGGCATGGCCGACGGCTCGGTCGTCGCCGATGGCGGCTGATTCACAGTCACTTCCTGGCCTTCAACAACCACGATGCCGCCTTGCGGGGCCTGGCCGTCCTGGGCGAGCATCACGCTGCGCCGCGGGAGCGGATTGGCCATGCTGCGGGGAGCGAGCGGGTCGATGCCTGGAGCCGGGGTTGTGCCCGGGGTTCCGGTTGCAGGTTCCGCCGGGGTCGCGGCGGCGTCCTTCTTGCGGCGAATTACGTAAACCGTCTCCACGCGGCTGCCGGCGCCAGTTTGGGCGACCGTCAATGCATCAAGTAGGCGGAAATCTTTGTCATAAATTCCGAATGTGCCCTGGTTCGCCACCGCGCCGCGCACCGTATACGTGCGGCCACGCGCTTCAATTACCGAAACCGACACCTGGGGATTGTTTACCAACACCTGGGCATCGCGATACGCATCGGCGATCGCCCGCTCGACCTGCTGTTCGGTGAGACCTTCAACACGGACCGGCTGGGGCAGCAATTGCAGGCTGATGCGCCCCGTCTGCGTGACGCGGATTGATCGCTCGGTGACTGTGCCTGGGGCGACCAGGTCAGAGACCTGCACCGAGAGCGTGTCATTGGGGGAAATCACGTAATCCGTCGGGGAGGCGACAAGGTCTTCGGGGACCACGTCCCGCGAGCCGCCGTAGGACACGTCGTCCTCGTCGGCACCGATATTGAGGTTGTTCAGAATCGGGACCACAAGGGGCTCGGATTTGAGCCGGCCTACTTGTGTGGGATCGAGGAAGCTCTTGGGCTCTTCAATGCCGTTGCATCCGGTCGATAAAACCGCGGCTGATAAAGCCAATGTGCCAAACACCCCCGCTGAAGCAGCGAAGCGTGCAAACGTCCGAGAAATGATGTTGCGTACCAAGGCCGAGCTCCTTTCCCAAGTCCTGCTCTTCACGCTGTTTTTGACCGCAGGCGACGTATCAGGACATGCTACGCACCGTTGTCGTTAAATTAACAGACCACCTAGCTTACACCAACAGCCGTCCGACAAACAAGTTGCGGCAGACGGCAATTCGGGCACTTTCGCGATCCTCAACCTAACATCAGACGCCGCGCCGCGCGTCAAATGTCGACGGGTGCTGCTATTTTTGTCGGTAACGTGCCGGGCGCGGATGAGGATAATCCTGATCATGCTGGCGCAAGACGTTGGAGGACGGTTATCGGACCTGATGACCTGATCGGACGCCCGACACGACTGTTTAGCGCTGCAACTCGTTGCGCGCGTTCGCCCCTCCGCCATCGAACACTCGCATCGAACCACCCGCATCAAGACGCGGCGCTAAACGGGATTGTTGTTAGACTCCCATCAATGTCACGGACGATTCACGCTTTGGTCGCGCTGATCCTGCTGACATGCCCCGCCTGTGACGACCAAGGCACGGTCGCTGACAAACCCGCTACACGATCAGTTAAAGTTGAACTCAAAACCCTGACCTCGCTGCGCGCCAATCAGCACACGAACCTGGCCATAGGCGCTCGCGGGCAGGTCTACATGCTCCAGCCCGACACCGGCGACGATGCTGCCGTTAAAGTGATCACCAGCTCCGGCGACGTTATTTCCACCGGCCTCACGCCGGCAGCGATCGCAAAAGCACTGAATCAACCAACTGCTCGCGGTGCGATGCGGGGGATGGTGGCCGTGCCTGGCGGGCGATTGCTGGTTTACTATTCCGGAACCGAGCGGGCCGCGTCTTTGGCGTCACTGATTCTGTATGATCCCGCGACTGACCGGATAACAATTGTCGCCAGTTCCGGCGACCTCGCGGCCGCGTCGGAAATGGGCCTACTGCTTGATCTGTCCCGTGCACAACTCGTTCGCGCCGGCGCTTCGGTGTGGCTATGGCTTCGGCATGTGGATGGGAGCGCGTTTTTGAAAATCGATGCCCAACAACTCGAAGTCGAACGTCCGCGACTGTCAAAACCGTTCAACGCCGTCACCGAAAACGGCGAGCGATTTAAGTTCCGCGACGAGGATGTGCTATTTGGCGATACAGACGGCTCATTGCGAATCATGCGCCCCGGCACGGGCGTGTTGCGGATCGATTCCGACGGCAAAATAGCGCCCGAGCCCCCGCCGCGCGATCGGCCGAGGTCATCGGTGCCTTCCCTGCTCTTGCGGGAAGATGCCAGACAGCCCGGCACGCGGCGGCTGCACTTTTATCCGATCGAGGAATTGCCCTCCGCCGGTGAGATCAGCCCGCTCGCTGACGGGGACGCCTTGCGGTACCCGGCATTCGGCATCATCACCGAGTCCGCCGAGCGCGTGTACGATCGCGACAGCATCATCATCCGGCACGGTTTCCCGCTGCACGCACTGCGGATCAACAATTGGCTGAGCGACACCAATGCCGGCAACGTGATCGCGTATGACGCGATGAGCGGGGAAGTCTTCAGCCTGTCAATATCAGCACGTTAATCGGGCACCATCGGCCGGATGCACAAATCGCGGCGTTCACTACAATCGACCGCCTATGTCCAGCGACACCTATGAATCGCCGTTAGTCACGCGCAATGCTTCGCCGGAGATGCTCAGGCTCTTCTCGTCCCAGCACAAATTCGGCCTCTGGCGAAGACTGTGGCTGGAACTGGCCCGGTCGGAGCAAAGACTTGGCGTTTCGCGGATCAGCGATCAGGCGATCGGGCAATTGGAGCAGCATCTTGACGACATTGACTTCACTCTGGCCGCCGACTGGGAAAAACGACT
>JACMML010000141.1 GCA_014379105.1 Phycisphaerae bacterium | reverse complement strand
TGAAAGCGAAAGTTCTCGTGGACCATGAATGGGACGCCAGCGCGGTCCACGAGGTCGACGATCGCGCCTGCCGAGGCAAAATCAGGGGCCAGCGGCTTCTGGCAGATGATCGCGATCTTCCGATCGGCCGCGGCGCGGATGAGCGCAAGGTGCGAGTCCGGCGGTGTGATGATGTCGACGAAGTCCGGATGAAACTCGTCGATCGCGGCGATCGCGTCGTCGCGGACGTTAACGACGCCAAATTCGTCCGCCGCCTGCGTGGCCTTGGACAGGTCGCGATCGCACACGGCCACGATCTCAACGTCGTCGAGCCGTCGCCACGCGTCGAGGTGGAAGCGGCTGAAGTAGCCCGCGCCGATGCAGACTCCCCGCAGTGGCGTGGTCATGCGGGTGTCGCTCCATCAGCGGTCGATGGGTCTTGCTCCAGCGCCCGACGCGGGTCTGCCAACAGCCACAACCCCGCGCCCAAAAGATTCAGCCCCGCGGCCACGAAGAAAAACGGCAAGGTGGAGCCCGTCCAGACAAGCAGGTAGGGAAACGCCAGCGCCGTCAGGAAAGAACCAATGTTGCCGGCCATGTTCATCGTCCCGGATACCAGGCCGGCATGGCGCTTGCCGATATCGATGCAGAACGACCAGGACGGCGCCAACGTCATGTCCGCGCCGAAGACCGCGACGCTGAACCACATGACCGACGGCAACGGCGAACTTGCCGTGATGTATCCGAGCACGCCCCCTGCCGCCAGCAGGTAGCCCAGCACCGCCGGGACTCGCCGGGAGGCGACCCATCGTCCACTTCTATAGATTCGATCCACCATCGCGCCCGACACCCAGTTCCCGATCGCGCCGCAAACCAACGGCGCCGCGGCGTACAGGCCGGCCTGCACCGGCGGTAGGTCGAAGCGCGACTTCAGGTTCGGGAATAGCCACGTGAGGCAGAAGAAAAAAGTGAAGTTCGAGCAGAAGTATTGCACCGCCATCAGCCAGACATTGCCGGAGCTGAGCAGCGTTCCGGCGCGCAGCGCCCCGGCGGGACGCGTGGTGTCAAGTTTCTGACGATGGGTCAGGATGTATTCCAGCTCCGCCGCCGGGATGCTCCGGTCTTCGGTCGGATCATCGCGAAACCACGCATACCAGAAGATCGCCCACGCGATCCCGACGATCATCAGCACGACAAAGCTCTCGCGCCAGCCGATGGCCTGTATCATCAGCGCCGCAAGCGGCATCGCCGCCGCCGCGCCCAGGCGAGAGCCGGAGAAATTGATTCCCTGCACGATGCCCCGCTCGCCCATTGGGATCCATGACAGCGTCGCCCGCGCCATGTTCGGAAACGCCCCGGCCTCCCCCGCGCCGAATAAAAATCGCACGGCCAGCAACGAAATATATCCACCAGCCGCCGCGGTGAGACCGGTGAAGATCGACCAGATCGCGGTGATCGCCGCCAGGACGCGCCGGGGCCCGTATCGATCCGCGAGCAGCCCGCCGGGCGTCTGAAAAAGCGCGTACCCGAGCGCGAAGGCGGAAAGCACCCATCCCATCTGTTTTTTGGAGAGCGAGAGGCTCTGCTGAATCGGCTCCGCGGCCGCCGAGATCGCCGCCCGGTCCACGTACAGCAGGACCGAGAGGGAAAACGTCACCATAACGAGCATGAATCGACGTGGCAGTATTCGCGCGCCTCTTTCACTGTCTAAAAGATGTGCGGGGATAATACACGCACGCTCACGCCTGGCAAAAAGGTTGGCGTTCTCATTCATTCAAACGTGGTAATGCACATCCATCAAACGAAGCATGGCCGGGACAAAATCCCGGCCATGCTTCAATCCTTGCTGGAGAGTTACCGCCGATCAGAGGATCGGCAGGCTGCTGAAAATGCTTTCAGCGATGCGGATGGGCTTCTTAATAAGGCAGACGATTTGTACGCCCTCCCTGAATCTTCCGAGCCGCGTCGCACGGGTGGCAACGTCTGCTCCCACGCGTGGTATGCCGGTATGTAGCGCAATCATTTTTGGTAAAATGATCGCCGACATGCCAAAACAGCGGAGACAAGGACATGAGCCAGCGATCTCGGACCAGCGCTCGGATTAACTCTCGAGCCAACTTTCGACTTAGCATTCTGGGCACGGCGGCACTCGTTGCCGGCTCGATATCAGCATTTTCCAGTCACAGCCTTGCCCAGCCGCGCCCCAGGGGAGCAGACGAATTGCGCATCGCCACCGCGGCGGCCGCGGACGCGCCCAACCTGCCGGACGGACCGGTTAAACGCACCTGGGAATCGATCGGGCAGAATTACAAGGATCCCGAATGGTTCCGCGATGCCAAGCTCGGCATCATGATGCACTGGGGGCTCTATTCCGTGCCCGCGCACGGCAGCGAGTGGTACGTGCGGCACATGTACGGCAATCCCGGCTTCGCCAAGTGGCACATCGAGAAATACGGGGCACTGGATAAGTTTGGGTACAAGGATTTCATCCCCCTCTTTACCGCAGATAAATACAACCCCGACGAATGGGCGGAACTGTTCAAGAAGACCGGCGCTAAATACGTCGTCCCCTCGGCCGAGCATCATGACGGCTGGGCCAACTGGGATAGCGATATCACCGAGTTCTGCGCCACCAAGATGGGCCCGAAGCGCGACCTCATCGGCGATATGGCTATAGCGGTGCGCAAGCAGGGACTGAAGTTTGGCGTCTCGAATCACCGGCTCAATCATTACGACTTCATCAACCCGGCCCCGAACGTCGACACCGATTTGAATGATCCGAAATACGACGATTTCTACTGGGTCGCCAACCACAGCGACGAGCGCTACCAGAAGTTCCTCGCCGACTGGGTCGCACGGGCGGTCGAGCAGATCGACAAATACCAGGTGGACATGCTCTGGTTCGACATCGGCGGCGAAAGCCGCAACACCGACCCGGTGTTCCTGAAGGTGGCCGCCCATTACTACAACCGGGCGAAGGAATGGAACAAGGAAGTGGCGATCAGCGCCAAAGGCAATGCGTTCCCCGCAGGCATGATCGTCGACTACGAACGTCAAGGCCGCGCGCCGGTTGAGTTGACGGAATACGTCTGGCAGGCGGATGACCCGATCGGCAACAAGTTCGGCTACGTCGAAGGCATGGAATTGACGACTCCCAGCGCGGTCGTCTGGCGGCTGGTGGAGAACACAAGCAAGAATGGCAACCTGCTGCTCAATATCTCCCCCAAGGCCGACGGGACGATCCCCAAAGAGCAGCAGGACATCATGCTCGCAGTGGGCAAATGGATGGATATAAACGGCGACGGTATCTACGGCTCGCGTCCGTGGAAGAAGTACGGCGAAGGCCCCGCCGCCGACGCGGCCGCGGAGCAGGCGGCAAAAAACCGCGCCGCCGGCATCGCCGGGCGCACCAATGGCAGGCCCACCGGCGGCGATGTAATCACCGGTGGCGGAGTCCCCCGCGCCGGCTATACCCCGCAGGACATCCGCTTCACCACCAAAGGCAACACGTTGTATGCATTCGCGATGACCTGGCCGGGCGATCAGATGGTCATCAAGTCGCTCGCCGCCGGTCAGCCGATGGACGGCGCGATCGCAAAGGTCGAACTGCTCGGCCACGCCACGCCGCTGGAATTCACGCAGGATGCCAACGGGCTTAACGTAAAACTGCCCGCGCAAAAGCCCGGCGATTACGTTTACACTTTGAGGATCACCGGGCTGCAATTGGACACAGGCAATATTCCACAGTAGCAATTGCTTCCAGGAGCTACCTGTGAATACACCTAAGATTCCGATTGCCGCTGGTCCGTTCAATTCGTCCGTTGAGTCGCTGAAGGAATATCAGTGCCCCGAATGGTTTCGCGACGCCAAGTTCGGCATCTGGTCCCACTGGGGACCGCAGGCTGTGCCCCGGCAAGGGGACTGGTACGCGCGCAAGATGTATATCGAGGGAGACCCGCACTACAAGCACCACTTCGAGACGTGGGGCCACCCATCCAAGCACGGCTATAAAGACATCATCCCGATGTGGAAAGCCGAGAAATGGGATCCCGAAGCGCTGATGGCGCTCTACGCCAAAGCGGGCGCGAAATATTTCGTCAGCATGGGCGTGCATCACGACAATTTCGATCTCTGGAACTCCAAGCATCAGCAGTGGAACTCGGTCAAGATGGGCCCGAAGCGCGATGTCGTCGGCGAATGGAAGAAAGCCGCGACACGCCACGGGCTGCACTTCGGCGTCTCGGAGCATCTGGGCGCGAGCTACGCGTGGTTCGCCTCCAGCCACGGGGCTGACAAAGCCGGTGAATACGCCGGCGTGCCGTATGACGGCGCGAATCCGGAATACCACAGCCTCTATCACCCCAACCACGACGAGCCGTTCAACTGGGGCCGCACCTGGTACGCCAACAATCCGCAGTGGCACGCCCACTGGTTTGATCGCATGAAGGACCTGGTCGATCAATACCAGCCCGATCTGCTCTACAGCGACGGCGGCCTGCCGTTTGAAGAGACCGGCCGCAGCCTTGTTGCTCACTATTACAACGCCAACCAGGCGGCGCACGGCGGGAAGGTCGAAGCGGTTTACAACCACAAGGACATGGGTACCGGCGAGTTCATCCGCGAGGCCGGGGCGCAGGACGTCGAGCGCGGCGTGCTCAAAGGCATCAACCCCCTGCCATGGCAGACCGATACTTCCATCGGCGACTGGTACTACAGCGACGGCTTCAAATACAAAACCACCGACCAGATCATCCACATGCTCGCGGACATCGTCAGCAAAAACGGCAACATGCTGCTGAACGTCGTGCAATACGCCGACGGCAGCCTTCCGCCGGAACCGCAGAAGTTTCTAGAAGAAATGGCGGTGTGGATCGCCGTCAATGGCGACGCGATCTACGGCACCCGGCCGTGGAAACTCTTTGGCGAAGGACCGACCGACGCCGTCGAAGGACACTTCAAGGAAGACACCGCATACACCGCGCAAGACATCCGCTTCACCACCAAGGCTGGCTCGCTGTACGCGATCACGCTCGGCGTGCCGCAAGGCGAAGTGCGCATCAAATCACTCGGCCAGAATGCCAAAGTGGCCGAGGGAATCGTCGCCAGCGTGCGCCTGCTCGGCAGTGACGAGGTGTTGAAATGGACGCAGGAACCGGCTGCGCTGGTAATAAAGCTACCGCCGAGCGTTCCCACTCAGCACGCGGCCGTGTTGCAGATCGGGTTTGAAAACCAACCGACGGCGGTAATGGTGCCGGAAGAGGCGATTAGCAAGTGATATCCTTCCGATGCCAATTTTGCAGGTTTCTATCGGCTTGTCTCGCCTTGGAAGCTCGGTTGGTTCAGCCTTGCCTGCGACGATTAAGGCAATTGACCTGCCCGATGAAACGGTCGTAATTCCTGGCTTTTCCCCCGAGAACCTGT
>JACMML010000011.1 GCA_014379105.1 Phycisphaerae bacterium | reverse complement strand
TCTTCGCGCTCGCCGAGGTGGCTGCACCACGCCAGCCGTTCGTTGCGGGCGCTGGCGCGTTCGATGCGACGGCAGGCGCTGATCACCGTGCTGTGATTCCGCTTGCCCATCTTCATGGCGATCTCGGGGAAGCTCAGCTTGCTGGTCTTGCGGACGAGGAACATCGCCACGCTGCGCGCCAGCGAGATCGTCCGCTGACGCCGGCCGGACATGAGTTCCTTCATCTCCAGGCCAAAGTAGTGACACACGCTGGTCAGCACGCTCTCCGGCTTCACCGGCGCGACGAGCTGGCGATCCAGGTCGCCGAGTGCTTCCTGCGCCAGCGACACGTCGACGGGCCGACCCGTAAGCCGCGTGTGGGCCGTGATGCGCGTGATCGCGCCTTCCAGTTCACGCACATTCTGCGTCACGCGTCGGCTGACCCAGGCGATCACTTCCTCGCCGAGGTTGATGCGGTTTCGCACGCTGATGGCGCGAAGAATCTCGCAACGCATGTTGTAGTTTGGGCAGTCGATCCGCACGACCATGCCGCTGACGAAGCGGTTAATGAGCGACTCGCCGAACTCCGCGATCATCTTCGGATGCTCATCGCTGGCGAGCACGACCTGCCGTCCCATCGCCTCGATGGCGTTGAACGTGTGGAGGAACTCCTCCTGCGTTGCTTTCTTGCCGGACAGGAAGTGCACGTCGTCAATCGCCAGCAGATCGAGATCGCGCATCTTCCGCCGGAAGGCATCGACGCGGTTGTTCCGAAGCGCCAGCAGAAATTCGTTCGTAAATTCCTCGCCGGTAACGTACAGCCATTTTTTGGTCGGATGATGATGAACGAACTGCCGGCAGAGCCCTTGCAGCAGGTGCGTCTTGCCGAGCCCGCACGAGCCGTGAATGAAAAGCGGGTTATATTGTGCGCCAGGAAACTCGGCGACGTAGATCGCGGCGTTATAGGAAAGCTGATTGCCCGGTCCGACGACGTACGTCTCCAGATCATGACGCAGCCGCGCCTTGACCGACGTGCTCGGCGAGAGCGTGCCGTTATGGATGATGCCGTTGTGGCCATTCCCATTGTGCCCGTTGGCGTGGTGGCTGTTGCCGTTCTGGCCTACTTCCGCCATTACCGGCTGGCGCATCGGCGGCTTGCCTGTGGATTTATTAAGTGACTTGTCCGACGGCTGGCGCGGCTTGGCGAGCTTCGTCAGATCGAGGCTCGCGCCGCTTTCGTGCAGGCGGGTGAGATCGGGGGTGAAATCGATCGGCGCGTTGATATCGGCACGGCCGTTGACGTACCGCTCGCGCTGCGGGGGCAGACGCGTTGACGACGATTCATTGGTGTTGCTCAACTTCTGGCCGTTGCTGTTCTTAGCACCGGCGTCGAATAGCTGCGGCATGACATTGAATCGCACCGGCACGTGGCAGCCCATCACTTCGGTGGCCGCGTCCTGGATCATTTTCTGGAAATGGGTGCCGATCCATTCACTGATAAAGTCATTCGGCACCGCGATTTCGACGCTGTCGTTGCGGCATTCGAATCGCGTTGAATTGTGAAACCAGACCTGATACCGCTGATGCCCGACCCTTTGTTGAATTGCTTCTGCAAGGCGTGATGCCTGACGATCTTCCACGGCGATGAAACTCACGTCGATCTCCTTCCGATGATCGCCCTGTATGTGTCCGAGAGAGACACAGGGCGCCAAACCGCCTTGCCATCAGACCATCTGCTAAAACAAATAGCAGACGGCTCTTCCCCAATGGCGAAGCGACCGTTTCATCAACAACTCATCCGTGAGATCGAATCCGTTCGACTTGGCAGGCGCCTTGCGACACCTGGTGCGGCAGTGTTTCCCCCCAAAGTCCTGTCGGTCGTGAGCGTCCCAGCGCACATCCGACAGTCATCTGCCGCAAATCATCCGTGAACAAGAGCAGAAAATAGCTGGCGTTTACTATACTAGCAAGGCGAACTTTATCGGATTTTCCGTTCACAGCGTCTGAAACGTTGATACTGCCGAGGACTTTGCACTCGATAATTTAGTTATCAACTTTGCATCCCCATTCTTATCGGGCCTGTGAACAGGCGGTGGAAAACCGGGCGATTTATCCGGACCTCGCAGGTTGTAGGGTGCAATGGATCGCGGCCGACAATGCCTCGCCTGAACGGGGCGGTGCAGAGTCTATACAACTACGCGGACATCGATAAACTTTCGCTTCCTTATGCAAATCAATCCCACCCTGTCCGCCGCAAGTCTTACGAATCAGATCAACCGCGTGTTCGATATCGCGGCAAAGAAATGCGTCCAACTGGATAAAACATGGGACGCCGCCCGGGGCACGCCGGTGTTCACAATCGCCGGGCGGTACGCGTCCCGCGGATGGACGGAGTGGACAGAGGGCTTCATGTACGGCAACGCGATCCTCGCGTTCGACGCCACCGGCGAAAAGAAGCTCCTGGAGATCGGCCGGCGCAAGACGCTGGAGCGCATGGCGAGCCATGTGACGCATACCGGCGTGCATGACCACGGATTCAACAATCTCAGCACCTACGGCAACCTCCGGCGGCTGATGCGCGAGAAGAAGATCGCCGCCAATGAATGGGAAAACCATTTTTACGAGCTTGCGATCAAGGCCTCCGGCGCTGTCCAAGCCGCCCGATGGAGCGGCGTGGATGCGAGCAAGCCGTCGGCTAAAAGCGCTAATGCGAAGTCTCTGGGCTACGTTTACAGCTTTAACGGCCCACATTCTCTCTTTGTCGACACGATGCGCACGGTTCGCATCCTCGGCGTCGCCTGGCAGCTCGGGCATAAGCTGATGCACGAAAACGATCGGGCGGCCGATCTGCTCAAGCGGTCGGTATTGCACGGGCTGACGACCAGTCAGTACGTCCTCTTCCACGGCGACACCGAGCACGCCTACGACGTCCGCGGCCGCACTGCGCATGAGGCGGTCTTTAATCGCAATGACGGCGCCTTCCGAACCCGCAGCACCCAGCAAGGCTATTCGGCATTCAGTACTTGGACCCGCGGGCTCGCCTGGGCGATGCTCGGGTACGCCGAAGAACTGGAATTTTTCGAGACGATCGACGCGAAGCGGTTTGAGGCCAGCGTCGGGCTGAAGAAAAAGGACGTGGTCGCAGTGTACGAAGCCGCCGCCCGCGCAACCTGCGATCATTACATTGACGATTGTGCCTGCGCCGACGGCATCACCTACTGGGATGACGGCGCCCCCGGACTCGCCAACCTCGGCGACTGGCGAAAAATCCCCGCCGACCTCACGCAGGACGAAGAGCCGGTGGATTCCAGCGCCAGCGCCATCGCCGCGCAGGGGCTGATCCGCTTGGGCAATTACTTGGGCGCAAAGCCCGGCAAGCGATATCTGCAAGCCGGGCTGACAGTCGCCAAAACGCTCGTCGAAGCGCCTTACCTCAGCACCGACCCAAAGCACCAGGGCCTCCTGCTACACAGCGTCTACCACCGCCCGAACAACTGGGATTTCATACCGGCTGGTAGAAAGGTGCCGCTAGGAGAATCAAGCATGTGGGGGGATCATCACCTGCTGGAGTTGGCGCTCTTGGTGAAGCGAATGGGTGAGGGGAAATATGTGACGTTTTTTGATCGGTAGGCCCTGGACAGTTTTTTTTATCCGGGTCGGCGTCAGTTGGTATGATCATCAGGATCGAGAGACCACTTATGCCCACCACCATCGCGCGACCCAAGTTTGAGAACGTTAAGCCTGTCGCGCCCGAGTTGCTTGCTGGTGACTTGATCCAGCCAGGGCACCCGCTCTTCGGGATCGTCTGGATCAACCCGGAAAGGCTCGGCGGGACCCCGTGCTTTTATGCCACCCGAGTTCCACTGAAAAACCTTTTCGACTACGTCCAAGGGAGCTCGACCGTCGCGGAATTTCTGGAAGGCTTTCCCGGAGTGACCGAAGAACAAGCGATGGCGGTGCTCGAACTGGCAAGGATTGGCCTGCTCGCCGAGTTGCCGCGGTGAAAAGGGTATTACTTGACCACTGCATCGACTGGCGCTTCAAGCAATTGCTCGAATCGCACGATGTGAAAAGCGCGCAGGACATGGGCTGGGAGAGTCTCAGGACATGGGCTGGGAGAGTCTTCAGAACGGAAAGCTCCTTGCTGCCGCTGCTACTGCGTTTGATGTGTTAGTAACCCTCGATCAGAACATCAAGCATCAGCAGAACCTAGCGAACCTCCCAATCACTGTGATTGTCCTGATTGGGCGATCTAACCGCCTTCGAGATCTGACGATGCTGGTGCAATATCTCGAGCCGTTGCTCTCAACGACGAAGGTGGGTTCTCTTATGGAAATAAATTTCGCAGGCGAAGTTACCGTGCTGGTAAATGGTCGCGATGGCGCGACGCTGTGAGCAGGAGGACGGGAAAACGCAATCACCGAATCGTCCCCACATACGTCGATCGCGGCTCCCCAGACTGTTCATCGTCACCGGTCATGTAAAAAATCCGGTTTCCCATGATCCATGCTACGCCGGCCTTGCGGGCGGTGGGGAGGCTGGTGTTGCTGGTCCAGCGGTTGCGGGCGATGTCGTAGCTGCGGACCTGGGACGTCAATTGTTGAGCATTGGTTTGGCCGGCGACGAGGATGATCTGCTTGCCGTCGGTGAGCGTGGCGGCCTCGAAGTGGCTGCTGGCCTCGGGGAGCGGCGCGAGGGTTTGCCAGCGGTTGGCTTGGGCGTTGTAGCGGAAGAAGCCGGCGTTTTGGAGATAACTCGTTCCGTGTTCGACTTCGCCGCCGATCACATATAGCTGATTTTTAACGACGATCTGCGAATGATGATCGGTCGGCGACGGCAATGCCCTGGCGGCCTGCCAGCCTTTGCTGAGGCGCGAGAGGTCGAGGATCCAGTGCTCGCCGCGCGAGCGGACGCGCGTGCGGTCGTTGCCGCCGACGAAATGAAGCCGGCCGTTGACGAGCGACATCTGCCCGCCGAAGCGCACTTCGGGCAGATCGATAAATCGACTCCACCGCCGGGCCGCGATGTCATACCGCCATGCTTGCGCGGTTCCCTGGCTTGAAAGCATCGGCCCGTATTGCCCGCCGGCGATGTAGATGTATTGGCCGTCGCTTGCCGCGCCGAAATGCGTCTGAGCGCCCGGCAGTGGCGCGCCCTTGGTCCAGTTTCCGGTCTTCACATTCAGGATATCCACTCGGCCGGTGACGCGCTCGTACTGCGTCGTGAAACCGCCCATCACATAAAGCCGGTTCCCCACGCGCACCGCGCCGGCCTCGGCGCGGTGAAGCGGGGAGCGAATGGATGAAGTGCTCCAGGCGATCCGCGCTCCGGTTGGCGATTTCTTCGGCGCTGAGATGCCTTGAATGCCGATCGAACAAAGTCGATTGCCTTGGGCCTTGGCGTTCACGGAAAGCGTCAACTTGCCGTCTCTAACCTGAACAGTCTTAAGACCCTCAACCCACGGAAATCCCTTGTACGGCTCACCCTTCACCAGCGGCTTGCCTTCGGCATCCAGCCGGTAAGTTGCATTGATGATCGACGGATCGCCCATCAACACGCGCACTTCGTACCAGCCATTGGGCACGCGGACGTTCCATGTGGTGCCTTTCGGCATTGTGATATTGGTCTGGGCGCGGACGGAGTTGTATCGCGGGTCGTCGCGATAGACGGCATTGCCGGCGCGGGATGTGTTCCAGCCGTAGGTGAAGCCGTTGCTGCGCCGGCCGTACGCCGCGCCGAAGTCGGAACGGTAGCCGCGCACCCGCGGCGCCTCCGGCGGCTGAAAATTCACGCGCAATGCAAAAGGCGTTCGCGAAGGCGGCGTAATGACGGCCGATGGATCGACCGCGGATGCGAACAAGCGACGATCTTCCAGGGATTCAAGCAACGCGTGATTACGGAGACCAACAGCTTCTAAGTACATCATCGAGCATCACACTCCCACACAGGGCAGGGAGGGAGAATGGGAGTTATCCTGATACTTGCCTAAGTTAGGGGTGCTCTCAGGCGATCGTGGCATGGGCTTCCAGCCCATGATGATTTTGACCTGACCAACACAGGCTGGAAGCCCGTGCCACGTGCATATCTGCCAGCAGAACTCAGGCGAGGGGCAATTCGAGCGTCGAAGTTGTGCCCAGATCGGGCTTGCTGGTGAGTGTAAATGTGCCGCGGAAGTTTTCCGCGACCAGTCGAACCAGGAATAGCCCGAGTCCCATCCCGCGGCCGGGGACTTTGGTCGTGAAGAACGGGTCGCCGGCGCGCTTCAGCACGTCCGCGCTCATTCCGTGGCCGCGGTCGATCACGTCGAACGCTACCGACCGCTTCTGCTTTCGGATCACCATCGTCACCGGCGCGTCGGGTGGCGAGGCGTCGATCGCGTTGCGGATCATCACCGTCAAGGATTGCTCGATGGCCGGGCACGGCGCGCCGATTGAAAGCCCGTCCTGCGGGCCGACGATCTGTAGCCGCGCCTTCTCGTCTTCGCGCAGATGCTGCGCAAGTTGTGCCAGCAGTTCGGGCAGCAATGTCGAGACCGTGCGCGTGTCGCTGACGACTTCAACGCGCATGCGGTCTAGGATAAACCGGCAGCGGTTGCATTCCTGTCGGATCAGCCGCGCGTCCTCCACGAAGTCGCCCGACTCCGGCAGCTTCGAGATCGCGAGCTCCAGCTCCCGCGCGGCCACCGCGATCGTCGCCAGCGGCGTGCCGAGCTCGTGCGCCGCGCCGGCGGCCAGCGTGGTGAGCGTGGAGAGCTTTTCGTTCCGCGCGGCGCGGTCTTTGAGCGCGCTGATCTGCAACTCGCGCCGGCGCAGCGAGCGGTTCACCCGCCCCGCGAAGTACGCGATCAATCCGCCGACGAGCACCAGGTTGGTCCACAGGCCGAAGTGCGCCATGCGCGTCGGCAGCCCATTGGGCGCCAGCGGGCGCGGCTCGATAAAAAACAGCAGCGCGTAACCGATGCCCGCGGCCGCGACGACGATCCACGTCCACGCCGCACCCAGCGTCGTTACCGCCATCGCGACGTGCACGAGATAGAGCGTGCTGAACGGATTGTTCGGCCCGCCGGTCTGAATCAGCAGCACGGTGAGCAGCCCCATATCCAGCAGCAACACCGCGAGAATCGCCCAGGTGGGAAGCTCGCGCTTTTGCGAGTTGTGCCATAGGGCGGCATTACTGATTGCGGTGATTCCAACGACGATCGCCACCGGCAGCAGCGGGGCGTTGAGCCCCAGGACGTGTGCCGCCGCGGTCGCGCCGATCTGCCCGAAGATCGCCAGCCAGCGCAGGCGCATCAGCCATTCCACAGCGATGCGTGGCTCGCGCACCGTCGGGAACTGTGCGTCAAGCCAGTCTGTGATTGGAGTATCGGGCTCGGTGGTCTGGTTCACGCCGCAAAGTGTACCGCGAGTCGGCGCTGCGTCATTGTTTGAGCGGGATCGTCTCGACGATCACCTGCTCCTTGTTGTCAGTCAGCTTGATAAGCATCGCCGACGGCGGCGGTTCACCCTGTGCGGCGGGAAACCGCGCATCGACCCAGAGCACGCGCGATGGCGGATCGATGTAGCCGACATCCTGCAGCGCGCGGCGGACATTTGCGGGAACATCAACAATTGAGCATTCCAGCGCGGCGGAGGAGATCTCGCTGTCGCCGGTCTTCAACGAAAGCTTCGGGCTGTCTGGGCGTGGCAGGACGTTTTCGTCCCAGATGAAAACGATGGCCCGGCGCTGATCCGCATTTTCATCGGCGAGATACACCGCCTGTGAACGAAACCGATCGCCCACCGCAGCATGCACGCCGCCGACGCCGCGCAGCACGGTCGCGGCCG
>JACMML010000140.1 GCA_014379105.1 Phycisphaerae bacterium | reverse complement strand
GGCGGTGATCGAAGGGCAGCGAGCCAGGATGCAGGATGTCCCCATTGTCTGACCTGCCCGACTATCGCCATCAGGACGCGCCGGTATCCCAGCGCTTCGGCCGCATTGCCGCCCGGCCGGTGGTGATGGAGGTAAAGAATCTGGGCATGGTCTATGACAGCGCCAAGGGTCCGGTGGCGGCATTGAACGATATTTCGTTCGCGGTGCGCAGGCGCGAGTTCATCACCGTTATCGGCGCGTCCGGCTGCGGCAAGAGCACGCTCATTCGCATTCTCGCCGGGCTCGAGGCGCAGACGTCCGGCGAAGTTTTGCTTGATGGCAAACCCGTCCACGCGCCGGGGTCTGATCGCGGCATGGTTTTCCAGAGCTATACGCTTTTCCCGTGGCTGACGGTCCGCCAGAATGTGATGTTCGGGCTGAAGATGAAAGGTTATTCCAGCACCAAGGCCGGCGCCGAGGCTAAGCTCTGGGTGGACATGGTCGGGCTGAGCCAGTTTATGGATCACTATCCGCACGAACTCTCCGGCGGAATGAAGCAGCGCGTCGCGATCGCCCGGGCACTGGCGAATCAGCCACGCGTGCTGCTGATGGACGAGCCGTTCGGGGCGCTGGACGCCCAGACGCGCTGCCAGATGCAAGGATACCTGCTGGAAATCTGGAAGAATGTGGATGTCACGATCATCTTCATCACGCACGATCTGGACGAGGCGATCTATCTTGCCGACCGCATCATCGTGCTCGAAGCGCGCCCGGGCCGGATCGCCGAGATCATTGAAGTGCCGGTCGCCCGCCCGCGGCATGTGGAACAGCTCCTGGAGCCGAAGTTCCTCGCCACGCGGAAGCGCCTCGATGAGCTGATCCATCCGCGCGCGGCTTCTCATCTCGAACCACTGCCCGTATTCCGAATGACTGTCGTCGGAGACGACGTCGAGTAACGAAAGTAACCGAGACCCATCACATGCCAGCTTTGTCAGAAACACCAACCCGAATCGCGACCCTCGAACAGGTCGTCCGTCACGTCGATGATTGCCTGAAACGCTGCGACGAATACACCGGCCAAGGCGTATGGATCCATCGATGCTCGCGCACGGAGATCGACGAGCAGATTGAGCGCATCTCCGGCCTGTTGATCGAACGGCGGCCGCTGCCGCTTTTGGGGATGACGCTGGCGGTTAAGGATAATATCGATGTCGCCGGGCTTCCGACGACCGCGGCGTGCCCGGCGTTCAGCTACACCCCGCACGCATCGGCAAGCGTGGTTCAGAAGCTTTGCGACGCGGGTGTGATCATCCTGGGTAAAACCAATCTGGATCAGTTCGCCACCGGGCTGGTCGGTACGCGCTCGCCCTACGGCGCTTGCGAGAATTTTTACGATCATGCGTACATCTCCGGGGGCTCCAGCAGCGGATCGGCGGTCGCGGTGGCGGCGGGGATGTGTGATGCGTCGCTCGGCACCGATACCGCAGGCTCCGGCCGCGTGCCGGCGGGGTTTAATAATCTCGTCGGTGTGAAACCCTCGCGCGGGCTGGTCAGCACCACGGGCGTTGTGCCCGCTTGCCGTTCGCTGGATTGCATCTCCATTTTCGCACGCGACTGCGACACCGCCGCCGCCGTGCTTCACGTGGCCGAGGGATTCGACTCGACCGATATCTATTCCCGCGCCCGCAGCGAGATCACCACCGCCCGGGGAGCCGAGATCGGCGCGAGCTTCAGCTTCGGCGTGCCGGCCGAGTCCGATCTGGAATTCTTCGGAAATGCCGAGTACGAACACCTGTTCGATCAGGCGCTGGCGCGGCTCGAGGCGATCCATGGCCGCCAGAACGCAATCGACTTCGGACCTTTCAAAAACGCCGGCCAGCTCCTGTATGACGGCCCATGGGTCGCCGAGCGGCTCGCCGCGATTCAAGAGTTTTACGAGCGCCTCGGCGAAAAAATGCTCCCCGTCACCCGCGCCATCATCGGCGGCGCCGAGAAGCTGACCGCGGTCGATGCGTTTCACGGCGTTTATCACCTGGCAGCCCTGCGGCGCGAATCGCGCAAGCAATGGAATGGCATCGATGTGCTCGTGCTGCCAACCGCCGGGACGATTTACACGATCGAGCAAGTGGACAAGGAACCTATACAGCTCAACCGCAACCTCGGGCTCTATACAAACTTCGTCAACCTGCTCGACTTATGCGCGTTGGCGATCCCGGCCGGGTTCACCAGCGGCGGGCTGCCTTTTGGAATCACGCTGGTCGCACCAGCTGGGAATGAGAGCGCGCTGTTCAAGATCGCTCAACGCTTTGCCACGGGATTCGCCGGTGGTTTCCCCGCCAACTATTCCGGCGGAGGCACCCAATGAAAATCGCCGTCGTCGGAGCGCATTTACGCGGTCAGCCACTCTATGGGCAACTGAGCGAGCGCAACGCGCGCCTGCTGGCGGTCACCCGCACTGTCGCGAAGTACAAACTGTACGCGCTCAAGGGCACGATCCCCGCCAAGCCCGGTCTGGTGCGCGTCGGCGAACCGCAGGCGAAGGGGATCGAGGTGGAGGTGTACGAGATGGACCCGGCGAACTACGCGAGTTTCGTCGATCTCATCCCGCCGCCGATGGCGCTGGGAAATCTGGAACTCGATACGGGCGAGACAGTTAAGGGATTTATCGTCGAAGGGTACGCCACCGAGGGCGCGACGGAGATCACCGAGTTCGGCGGTTGGCGGTCGTATCTGAAGAGTATCGGGTGATCGGAGGAGCCGTGGAAGCAGATTTATCGACGCCGTATCGCGCGCGTGATCACGCCCGCGCCAAGCACGGCACCGTCATCGAGGCGATGCCGACGATCCCCGTGACGGCTGCACATGACGTGCCGGCGGATATTGAGCGGAAATCATTGATTTGGGACGAAACACTCGCCGCCGGCGAGTACACCAGCCGCGTGCTGCGACGCGGATCGCGACTGCGGATGATCAACAAGCTCGGCGACGCCTGCGCGCAGTTCCTGGCGTACAACGCCGATCGCCCGATTGAGCGGTTGAACGTTGCTGATACGGTGAAGGTGCAGTGGAACGCGTATCTTGGTGAAGGAAAGCTATTGCTGTCCGACATGGGCCGCGTGCTGATGAGCATCACCCGCGACACCTGCGGCCGGCACGATACGTTCTGCGGCGCGTCCTCGGAATGGTCCAACACGCGCTTGTACGGAGAAGGCGCGAACCATTCGCCATTTCCCAGCGCGCGAGACCGCTTCCTTCTCGCGCTGCAAAAGTACGGGCTCGGTAAGAAAGATATCGCGCCAAGTATCAGCTTCTTCAGAAGCGTGAGGATTCATGAAGACGGCTCGATGCACTTCGTCGCCAGCGCATCGGCGGCCGGGCAGGTTGTGGAGCTCCGGGCGGAGATGAATGTGCTCGTGATCATCGCCAACTGCCCGCACGTGCTCGATCCAAATCCGCAATACACCGCCACGCCGCTTCGCGTGATCGGGTACCGCGGACCGGTCGCGCCGGCGGACGATTCGATTCGCAATGCCGGGCCGGAGAATCAACGCGCGTTTGAAAATACAGACGACTACTTTTTGGACTGATACTATGTGGCACGGGCTACCAGCCCGTGACCTCATTACTGAACATGGGCTAGTAGCCCATGCCACGGATTGCAACAAATGCCCACACATTACGAGTTTACGATCCCAGCCAGAGCGCCGTGGTCCCACGTAGTGACCAAGGGGCAAGCGATCCGCATCACCGATCTGAAAGGCAACCAGGCAGTCGATTGCGTGCTCTACAACGCCCACGACCCGGCCGAGCGGTATAGCGCGAGTGAAACGATCGTGGCGCAGAAGAATATCTTCCTGGAAATGGGCACCATCCTCTACAGCAATGAAGGCCGCGCCATGATGACGATTACCGTCGACACGTGCGGGCGGCACGATACGTCCGGCGGGGCATGCTCGTGCGAGTCCAATACGCTCCGCTACGGGCATCACACCAGGCACCAGCACGCGTGCGTCGAAAACTTCCTCTACGAGCTCGCCCGCCATGGGCTTGGCAAGCGCGATCTGGTGAGCAACATCAACTGGTTCATGAATGTTCCGGTGCTCGAGGATGGAGCGCTGGGGATCGTCGACGGCATCAGCGCGCCGGGCAAGTATCTTGAGTTGCGCGCCCAGATGGACACACTGGTGGTGATCAGCAACTGCCCGCAGATCAATAATCCGTGCAACGGCTTCGACCCGACGCCCGTGCAGGTCGTCATTCAGGATCATTAGATGTTCAAAAAGGTGTTGATCGCCAACCGCGGTGCGATCGCTTGCCGCATCATCCGGACGCTCCGCGCGATGGGCATCGGGAGCGTCGCGGTCTATAGCGATGCAGATGTGCATTCACTCCACGTCGCGATGGCCGACGAGGCGGTGCGCATCGGTCCCGCATTGGCGGCCGAGAGCTACCTGCGCGGGGATTTTATCCTTGAGGCCGCGTGGAAGACCAAGGCTGAGGCGATCCATCCCGGTTACGGATTCCTATCAGAAAATCCGGAATTCGCCGACGCGTGCGCGCAGGCCGATATCATTTTTGTCGGACCAACGCCGGCCCAGATGCGTGCGTTCGGACTGAAACACACCGCGCGTGAATTGGCGAGCCGGTGCGGCGTGC
>JACMML010000139.1 GCA_014379105.1 Phycisphaerae bacterium | reverse complement strand
CCCCCTGTGTTTTAATTGTGTCTTTTGGGGCAACCTGGGTTTTTTTTTGGGGGGGGGGGGTGGGGTTTTGGGGGTGGGGGCTTGGGGCTTGGGGTCAGGTGGCGTAGTGTGCTGCCACCGCGTGACAAGGTGAAGGGGTGACTCGGTGACCAGGTGACAAAGTACAAAATACTAAACACCAATCACCAAACACCTATCCCCAACCCCCAACTCACATCCCGATGCTCGGCACCCAACCGCCCATAGGACGCGTGTAAGGCCCGAATGTCATGTAATTCATCTGTTTGATCGTCTTACCGCCGGCGCTCAGGAGCGCGCGGTGCAGTTCATGCGCGCCGAGCGGAATCAGCGTTTTTTGGAACATCGGCGGCGCGGTGCGCATTGATTGCCCGATCAGCACCGCCAGATCTTGCTCTGTCTCGGCAAATCCGTGTCCGAACATGCCGGGGAAGAAATATCCGATCGGGCGGCCTTGCCGTTCCAGCAGCACGCCGGGCATCTGCATCGCCATAAATCCTCGGACTTCGTTGATTCGGGTCGAGCCGTAGTGACGGATCGAGATCGCATCGATCGCCGGCAGATCGGCGTCGGTCACCGCGCGGACATTGCGGTCGGCTTCCGGGGACGACACTGGCCGGAACATCGCGATGCCCTCGCGCCAATCGAATCCCAACTTGGTATACAGCGATAGCGACGTCGAATTGATCGCCTCCTGCAACAGCCGCACCTCGCGCACCCCCCGCTCTTTCGCGGCGTCCATGACCGCCTGCATCAGCCGACGCCCAACCCCGCGCGCCTGGCACGCCGGATCGACCGTAATCGGCCCGACGCCCGAAACCGGATCGGAAAACGAAACGAAATTCGACCCGACGATCTTCCCATCCACCATCGCGACAAACCCCGCAAACTCCGGCGATGCGGCCAACATGCCGATGACCATGTTGGCTGTTTCGATCGAATCGAAATCCGCCTCCACTGCATGGCGCTCGTGCAGCTTGCCAAAGGCGTTGAAACAGATCGCCGCGAGTTCCGGGATGTGCTTGGGCTTGACGGGTTGGATGGTGATTGAGTCGGACATTCGCTTTCCTCATGCCTGGTCGCTTGCGTGTCTCACTCTCTAAATGACTCAATACGATCGCGATAGACGCAGATCAGCTTGTGTGTTGGTAGCAGGTCTTCGATTTGAGCCCATGCCCGCGCAAGCAGTGCATGAAAATCATTTCGACGCAAATTGCCAAAACGGAGATGAATGACCCAGGGAGGAGGCTCGGAAATCATGATGCGGTCCGAGAAATCAGCGTCTTTGCTGATGATAACGAGTCGATTCTCCAGAGCATGTTTCCAAAGCATCGCGTCCGATGGGCTGATGCCGAGGGATCCCGAATGAATCACCGGCTGGGACGGGGTAAAGGTCAAATTTCGGGGCAGGTTTTCGTCCAGCAGGAAACCGTTCACGCTACTGCCTGCACTGAAAAATGATGCTTGAGCAATTTCGCTGAGTATTCCAGGCACGCCAGCACATCCTCGCGCGTGAGCGTGGGATATTCCTCGAGAACCTCTTCGACACTGTCACCAGCAGAAAGAAATTCCAGAACGGTCTGAGCGGTGATCCGCGTGCCCTCAATTGTCGGAAGACCATTACAGATTTCGGGGTTGATTATGATCCTGCGCACGGTCAAATTTTACCCCGCGTCCGCCGCGAACTCAATTGGAAGCTTCGGCACTTTACTCTGTGTCGACAAGATTGGTGTCCTTGGGCACTGGACGTCACATCCACTGTAGCGTCATTGATGCCAGTAACACGAGGCGACATCTCACGCCGCGATCGCTTTCTCCGTCATCGCATGCGCACTCGGACGTCGTACGTCCCAGGCCAGACCGAGCAGTTCGAATGTGCGGATGACGACGTATGACACATCAAACTCGAACCACCGCAGCCCGTGGCGGGCGGAGGTCGGGAAGGCGTGGTGGTTGTTGTGCCAGCCTTCGCCGAGGGAGATGATCGCGATGACCGGGTTGTTGCGACTCTCGTCGGTGGATTTGAATGATCGGTATCCGAACACGTGGCAGATGGAGTTGACGCTCCATGTGGCGTGGTGCATCAGCGTGATGCGGACGATGACGGCCCAGAAAACGCACGCCAGCCCGCCCATGGCGGTGCCGCGGACGGCGTAGCCGACGCTGAACGGGATCAGCACCGAGAGGATCAGCCATAGCCAGTAGTAGCGGTCGATGAAGCGGATCATCGGGCTTTCCAGCAGGTCTTTGACCGACCGGAAGCTGCGGTGCGCGTCCTTGGTCAACAGCCAACCGGTGTGCGCGTGCCAGAGACCACGCAGCACGCCCATCGCGCCAGTGCCATGCAAATGTGGGGAGTGGGGATCGCCTTCATGGTCGGATTTCTGGTGGTGCCGCCGGTGCGTCGCCGCCCAGCGGATAGGCGGGCCTTGCATCGCCATGCAGCCGAAAATCAGGAACATCAGCTCAACCCAGCGATATGTATTAAACGCCCGGTGCGCCAGCAACCGGTGATAGCCGACCGTCACGCCGAACCCGATGCACAGATAGCTGCCGACGAAGAACCCCAGGCTCAGCCAGTCCTGCGCGAAGGTGATCGTGAAGACCACCAGCGCGATCAGCCCCGCGTACGGGAGCAGAACCGTAAACCACATAACGATTGATGTGAACAGCGTTAACGGCGGCTCATCGTGGCGATCATGGGCCCATTCGTGGGCCGGCGACCATAAATTCATAGCTACATCCTTTTAGCCACTCGTCTTGAGCCCGCTAGTCTTCGCTCATTGGCAAACTGCTTATAAAACCGCAACCTGCCGGACATTCCGTTATCGCAATTTTCCGCCAACCGCACAAGCATCTTAGGCCGACTGCAGCACTACAGAATAACAACAAAGAATAGCAGCCACCGATTTCGCTCCCAACGCTGCATGCCGAAAAAGCCCAACTGCACATGCTCGTATTGCCTGTTTCGGCAAACAACATGCTACTTCTACATTTGTATGAAGTTGCGGCGGCGTTAAGCCAATCGATGTTCACCGTGGCATGGGCTTCCAGCCCATGTTTCTATTTTTAGCTATCGCGGGCTAATTGCCTGTGTCACGAATGCCACTTGGCGGAGCTTCATCTATGCGTATTCGTTCTCTATTAACTCGGACGGCAATGGGTCTTCTTGTGGCTGCGCTGGGCGCGCCGGGCGCAGTTGCGGCGCCGTTCACTCCGCCGACGACGGCGCGACAGGCGTATGACTTCAACATCGGGTGGAAGTTCATAAAGCAGGAAGTGCCTGGCGCCGAAGCGCCCACGTTCGACGACGGCAAGTGGGAGACCGTCACCACGCCGCACACCTACAACGACATCGACACCTTCGATGAGATCATCACCCGCGGCGGCGAAAAAGGCGCTTACATGGGCCCGGCGTGGTACCGCAAGCAGTTCAAGCTGCCCGCCAGCGCCGCCGGACAAAAAGTGCTGATCGAATTCGAAGGCATGCGCAACACCGGCCGCATCTATCTCAACGGCAAGGAGATCAGTTATTACACCAACGGCGTCACCGTCCACGGGATCGACATCACCGATTCGGTGAAATTTGATGGCGACAATGTGATGGCCGTCCGGGTGGAGAACAGCCGCATCTGGGAAGACGCCAATGGCGCCGGCTATCAGTGGAGCTCCAAGGATTTCAATCCGAACTACGGCGGCATTAATCGCCACGTCCGCCTGCACATCACGCCCAAGGTCTATCAGACGCTGCCGATCTTCGACGGACTTAAAACCACGGGCGTGTACGTCTACGCGAAAGACATCTCCATCCCCGGCAAAACCGCGGACATCTTTGTAGAATCGCAGGTAAAAAACGAAGCCGGCGAACCCCGCGCGATCGACCTCGCGGCCACCATCGTCGATGCCGAAGGCAACGTGCAAGCCACCCTCAAAGGGGAAACCTACGACACAGTCAGCGGCGAATCCGGCATCCTCAAGGCCGAGGGCAAGCTCGCCAACGCCCGCTTCTGGAGCCCCGAGGATCCGTACCTGTATGACGTGTACACCACGCTGACGATCGACGGCAAAGTCGTCGATGTCGTCAAGACCACCACCGGATTCCGCAAGACCGAATTCAAAGGCGGCGCCGGCACCGGCGGCGTGTTCATCAACGACAAATTCACCTACCTCAAAGGCTACGCCCAGCGCGCCACCAATGAGTGGGCCGGGCTCGGGCAGGCGTATCCCGACTGGATGCACGATTACAGCGCCAAGCTGCTCCGCGACAACAACGCCAACTACATTCGCTGGATGCACGTCAGCCCGCAGCCGGCGGACGTGCGCTCGTACGACAAATTCGGCATCGTGCAGATCGTCCCCGCCGGCGACAAAGAACGCGATGGCGAAGGCGCGCAATGGGCGCAGCGCGTCGATGTGATGCGCTCCACGATCATCTATCACCGCAACAGCCCGAGCATCCTTTTCTGGGAGGCCGGCAACAGCGGCGTCAGCACCGCGCATATGAAAGAGATGCAGGAGCTGGCGCAGAAGTATGACCCCACCGGCGGCCGCGTGATGGGTTGCCGATCATTGCAGGAAGAAAGCGCCGTGGATGCGGCCGGGTTCGTCGGCATCATGGTCGGCTCGGACGTGGGTAAGGACCAGCGCAAAACGCCCACCGACATCTTCCGCGCCTATAGCGAAGTCCGCCGCGACAAGATGCCTATGATCGAGGTCGAAGATTTCCGCGACGAGGCCGCCCGGCGATTCTGGGACGACTATTCTCCGCCCCACTTCGGCTTCAAGAAGAAGGAAGCCGACACGTGGAACTACAACCAGGAGACCTACTCCATCGCGGCCGCCAAGCGGTACGCCGAGTATCTCGACGCGATCGTCACCAACACCGATTCGGCCAAAGCCCGCTGGTCCGGCTACGCGTCGATCATCTTCTCCGACACCAACAGCCACGGCCGCCAGTACGGCAGCGAAGTCTGCCGTAACAGCGGCAAGGTGGACGCCGTGCGATTGCCCAAGCAGTCGTACTACACCTACCGCGTCGTCCAGAACCCCAACCCCGATCTCCATATCCTCGGGCATTGGAACTACCCGGACGCGACGAAGAAAACCGTCTACGTGATCTCCAATTGCGAGTCGGTCGAACTCATCGTCAACGGTAAATCGCTCGGCAAAAACGCCAAGCCCGAAGGCCGGTTCGTCTTCGCGTTTCCCGACGTCGCATTTGCCCCGGGCAAGATCAAAGCCATCGCGCATCCGAAGAGCGGCAGCCCGATCGAGCAGGAGATCGCCACCGCCGGCGAGCCCAAGAAGATCAAGCTCACGCCGATCCTCAACCCCACCGGCTTCAAGGCCGACGGCGCTGATGTGGCGCTGTTTGATGTCGAAGTGACCGATGCGAATGGTCTCCGCTGCCCCACCGACGAAGAGCGCATCGACTTCGCCGTCACAGGCCCATCCGTCTGGCGCGGCGGCTACAACTCCGGCCGCCCCGGCAGCACCAATAACCTGTTCCTGTACACAGAGTGCGGCATCAACCGCGTCGCCATCCGCTCGACGCAGACGCCGGGCGCGATCAAGCTCGTCGCCAAGCGCGATGGGTTGGAAGCGGCGACAGTGGAAGTGAAGACGGAACCGGTGAAGGGTGGGATCTAGACAAGCCCGGTGCGGGTTGCTCGAACTGTCTGTCTAATCACCAGAGTCGTTGGATGCCATAGGCGTCCAGCGCGGGATCGCCGCTGACGAGCGGAACATGGTCCGCCAATGACTGCGCGACCAGTAGCCGATCGAATGGATCCTTGTGATGGAACGGCATAGCGAGCAGTTGGTTGGTGTGGCGCAATTCGATCGGGAGGATGTAGATCGAATTTACTTCAATTCCGTCGCGCCAGAATTCTTCATACGGGATATCCAGACGAAATTTCCCGGCGCTGATTTTAATCGCGATTTCCCAATAGCTGGCGGGGCTGAGCAGAACTTCGTTGGCGCGATCGGTGATGATCTCCATCGCGCGACGACTTAACCTTGGATTGTTCAGGATGAACCAGAGAAATGCGTGAGTGTCGAGAAGAACTTTCACGGCATGTAGTCTTTGAAGTCTTCGAGATGCTCATCGTCGTCCGAAACGATGATAAGCTTATCCTTCAATAGCCCCGGAACGCGAGGTTTGCTCGACGGATCACTGGGTAGAATGCGTGCTACCGGCTTCTCATTCTCGGTCAGCACGATTTCATCAGTCGGGCCCAGGGAATGGATCAACTCCGCGAGTCGGGTGGAGGCTTGCTCGATAGAAATCGTTTCAGACATGCGGCACCTCGACGGTAAATCGTATCATTCTCATTCCGACGGGTAAAGCTTCACGCTAGTCATCAACGTTCGTCATCCCGCTCGTGTCGAGGCGGGAAACGAAGCGAAGATGAAGCCGAGTGAAGACGCCTCACCCCTTCACAAACTTCACTTCCAAAACAATCGGCACGCTTGCCAGCGCCTTGGAAACCGGGCAGCCGGCTTTGGCGACCTCGGCGTGCTTTTGGAACTCTGCTTCATCCAAGCCCGGGACTGTGCCTTCGGTCTTCAGCACGATCTTGGAGATCGCGAATCCGCCGGGCACTTGACCAAACACCACCTCAGCGCGCGTCGCGATCTTCGTCGCTTTATGACCCGCCTCGGCGAGCATGTGCGCCAGCGCCATCGAGAAACATCCCGCGTGCGCCGCGGCGATCAGCTCCTCGGGGTTTGTGCCGGCGTCGTCGCCGGCGCGGGCCTTCCAGCTGTAGTCGGCATCCAACACGCCGCTTTGCGATTTGAGATGACCCTTCCCCTCCATCAACGATCCATTCCAAACAGCGTCGGCGGTTTTCACTGGCATGATTGCTCCTTATGACAAATCTGATCCCGGCGCGCTCGCCGGCAAATCCGGAAATCCCGGTCACGCAGTCTAGCTTCCCTCACGCCGAATATCACTTCATACCCCACGGCCATCCCGGCCATCTGGGCAAGCACGGCCATTTGGCGGCGCGATCATTTCTTCAAGAAAATCGGCCAAATATCAGCCTTTTCAAGGCCAACCCTTGGCCGGCGAAGCACCTGCGCGATTTTCACGCCCGGCCAACAATTTCACCCGCGCCAGCGTCTGTTCTTTTATGGAATCACTCACCGAATACATCCGTCATCACTTCCTCCAACTCTGGCCGGGCATTCGCGATGACCCGGAACAACTGCGCCTGCGACTCGCGCGCCGGCGTCTTACGGTCTTCACGCGCCCGCCGCGCGCGTGGTGCATCGCGATCCGCGCCGCCGATCGGCGCATCCGCTTGCGCACCGGCGCACGCATCCACCCCGAGCTGGCCGCGGTCAACCGCGAGCCGCACACGCTGCTGGTTGATGTGCCGCTGTTGCGGCGTCTCTGCACCGTCGTCGTTGTCGATCCGCCGGGCGAAGAGCCGGTTGAGGTCACACCGCGGCTCGGGCGATCAAGGACATTCATCTATAAGCACATCCGCCGCGGCGATTTCCGTGTGCGCTATATCAAGCTTCTCGGCGGCAAGCGCGGAAAGCCCGTCCCGCTGATCGAGGCGCAGCGGCCGTTGGATCCGTGCTCCAAATCCGCGTACCCGCCGGATGTCGTCTGGGGCGACCTCTGGCCGTGGCACGTGGACGCGATGCCGCCGGCTTTCGCGCAGAAAATCCGCCGCGAGCCGCGCGTCCATTCCGACGGCCGCTTCCCGAGTTGGCGATGGGTCTGCCCCGAGTGCAGCAAGCAGGTGAAAATGCTCTTCTGCCCGATCCGCGTCCCCCATGTGCAGCGCTATTGCGATCTGGGACTCAAGCACGGCACGATCCAACAATCCGATTACGCGCCGCGCCCGCGCACGACATTCGCGTGCCAGAAGTGCCACAACGTCTACGGCCTCTGCCGCGGCGCCCGCGACAGTTGGAACCGCTTCGTCACCTACCTCACCGCCGGCATCTGCTACGGCCACGAGATCCCCAAACCCGCCTGGTGGTTCCACCGCCAGGCCCGCTATTACAAATGCCAACCCCGCCCCACGCCAAGGCGCGACCAAGTCCTGGAGCGCCTGCTCACCACCGATTTTACGTACCCACAAATCGCGAGACAACTCAAAGTCACCCGTGCCGCGATCCACATGCAGGTCTACAAACTCTTCAACCACTACGGGGTACATTCGCGCGGGGAATTAAGGGAGCGGGTGCGGTTGATCCGGGAGTTGGAGGTGAAGCGGAAGCCAGTGAGAGAGCTTGGGATAAACATTGCGTGAAATCCAGTCTTCGGCCAATTATGTCGAGTGTCTAATTATTGCGGCGATTCTTCTGTTTCTTTCGACCTGAGGGCGATGGCAACGGAATCGGAACTTCGACGATCTCGTGTAATAACTTCACAATCTTGTAGACAGCGGACGTGGGGTTTCCAGTCTTTCCATTGAATAAAGAGTTCTGACGCTCGGCTATCGTGCATGCAGTGAGTGTATTAGGGTAGAGATCCGCAAAACAATCGTGTGCTTTGCTATACTTTGGATACGCTTTCCTCAAGAAGTGAACTACACTTGCACAATTCAGAAACGGTGAGCATTTAGGTGAAAAATGCCACAAAATCCAGACTTCGAAGCACGGATTGGAGAGCGCCACTTGGATTTCGGCTTGCCTAGCCTGTTCTATCGCATGTGTCAGATTAGGATTTTTTCCGTGTGCCTCTACATCGATTACACACCACACTTCGTCATACTTCGCGAGTACTGAACGACGCCTCGCCCTAATCCTGCGGACAGCGTCGCCGACAACGCTAACCGCTGCCGCGCCGCATTCTCCACCT
>JACMML010000138.1 GCA_014379105.1 Phycisphaerae bacterium | reverse complement strand
GGTATATGGCCCATCGTTACGAACTCTCGATGAGGATCGGGACGCTGAGTGTCTTTCCCCCGATCAACGCCGCGTCGTCGGATACGGTTGTGCTTGCCCCGGGCACAAGCTGTCGGCACCAGATTCTCGACGGCACCGGCCGCGTCGCACGCCATCCAATTGAGTTCGTGGCGGAATGCTTAGAGCCCGAAGCAAGTGATCGGTAGTTGCATAATTCCGTCTTCGTCTGCTGCGTTTAATCAACATCCGGAATAAACCCACTGCGGAAAAACGCGCGCGAGCGATAATCAGCTCATTCTCGCCGCCGTGGCATCGGGTTTGTGATAGAATGCTTTGTGCAAACCGCGATCCTGTTGAGTCTCTGCATCTTCCTCGGTGGCTGTGCCACCTATCAGGACCGCGCCGGCGTTTCCCCGACAGAACCGAAGGTTTACTCCGCCAACGCCGCTGCCGCGCTGGTTTTCGACCCGCCAATCGCGATATACACGCCGATGCCCGATCTTTCGCGGGACGGCCGAAGTGCTGCTGCGTTCTACGGTTATGAACAGCCGGTGGTTGATTCCTATCACCTCTATCAGCGCGATGAGCAGCGCGGCGGCGAGTTTCCCAGCCGCTTCGAGCGGACCGCACGGTTTGCCCGTACATCGGTCACGTATCGCTAGGTAACGTAAGCGCTTACGTGAAGAGTTTCTTTTCAAATCAGCCTGTCACGGCGGGTGTTTTTCCTTGCAATTGCATTCCGCCGCCGTAACAATCCGTCTTAACTCTGGTCCATTTCACAGGTTAAACCCAGCGAGGCGGGTCGTCATGTCAACGATTACGAAGAAAGAATTGATCGACCGCATCGCCGATAACGTTAATGACCGCCGGGTGCAGGTAAAGCGCGTCGTTCAGCAGTTTCTTGACGAGATCATCAATGAGCTGGCGAAGGGGAATCGCCTGGAATTTCGCGATTTCGGGGTGTTTGAGTGCAAAATCCGAAAAGCCCGCCGGGCCCAGAACCCCAAGACGCTCGCGCCGGTGGCAGTGCCCGAAAAGCGAACGGTGAAGTTCAAAGTTGGTCGAATGATGAAGCAACGGATGGTCGACATCGCCACCGCCCACGCCAAAGCCGCGTCCGAACGTCAGGCCGCTTCCAACCAGCCGGGGTGATTGCCAGGTGATTGCTATTGGCGATTCATCGCTAAGCTGACCGCATGTCGGATCTGGATCATCTGATCGATAATGTTCTCGATCTCCGCCGCGAAGCGCACCTTCTTCGCTCCCGTCGTGTCTTCACGCCCATCGACTCGACACACGTACTCTTCGACGGCCGCCGCCTGACGAACTTCTGTTCAAATGACTATCTCGGGCTGACGCATCACCCGCGCATGCTCGCCGCGATTCGCGAGGTATACCAAGCCGGCGCCGGCGCGGCCGGGCTGATCAGCGGGCATTCGCCGATGCACGCCAGCGCCGAAGCGGCCATCGCGAAGTGGAAGCAGACCGAGGCGGCGCTGCTGATGCCCAGCGGATACCAGGCGAACCTCGCGGCGATCCAGACGCTGCACGCGATCGCCGTGAGTGGCGGCCGTGCAATACGTTTCATCGTCGACAAGCTCGCCCACGCATCGCTGATCGACGCCATTCGTCAGACGGCCGCGCCGATGCGTGTCTATCCGCACAATGGCGTCGATAAACTCGCCCGCCTCCTCAATGACGCGCCGGCCGATGAACTTCAGGTCGTTGTCACCGAATCCATTTTTTCCATGGACGGGGATGCTGCGGATTTACCGGCAATCGTCGCATTGAAGAACAGGCGCGAATTCGTATTGGTTGTTGATGAAGCGCACGGTTCGGGCGTCTACGGACCCGGCGGCTCAGGACTGGTCGCCGAATTGGGGCTACGCGAAGGTGTCGATATCAGCATCATCACGCTCTCAAAGACGCTCGGTATCGCCGGCGGGGCGATCTGCGCGAGCCGGCGACTGATCGATGCCGTCCTCAACCTCGGACGGGCTTACATTTATTCCACAGCCATTTCGCCGATCATAGCCCGCCTCGCAACCGAAGCGATCGCGATCCTGCACGACGAGCCGCAAAGACAAATCCGCATCCGCGAGATTGCGCGCCGGGTGCGCGCCGAACTGAACAACAAAGGCGTCTCCATCCCCCCCGGCGATTCGCCGATCATCCCGGTTAGGATGGATACAGAAGAACGTGCGATCATCGAGGCGGAACGGCTTGCGGATCGCGGGATGCTCATTATGCCGGTTAGACCGCCGACCGTACCCCGCGGGACAAGCCGCCTGCGTGTAACCCTCTCAAGCCAGCACACGGATGCCGACGTTTCGAAACTCATTGCCGCACTATGACCTATGGGGGCTAAGTCCGTTTTCAGATTTCAAACGCACGAGGCTTTGCCAGTGATATCCCTTTAACGGGTTAGAAACCGCGACGGAGTTTAGAATCACCTCGCGACCGTGATAGAACCTAACCATTGATCGGCCGGGTCGTCTATACCTTTGGGTAAACGCACTATGAACAAGCACACACAATTGATTCGGCCGGTCATCGAAGCGCTTCAGCAGCGGAATCTGCTCTCGGTAAGTCTTTCGGGCAGCACGCTGGTCATCAACGGAACAAGCGGCGACGACTCGATCGGCGTTGGCGTCATCGCGGGGTCCGGCGAAATCATCGTTTTTGATAATGACCGGGAATTTACGTTCGATCGTGCCGACGTGCGGTATATCGAAATTGATGGCGGCTCCGGCGACGACGGGTTGACCGTTTCGCGCGGGCTGAAGTTGCGGACAACGATTCTCGGCGGCAGCGGCGATGACGCCATCCGCGGCGGCAATGGCACGGACTCGATTTTCGCCGGTCGAGGGAATGACCGCATCACGGGCAACTCGCGCGGCGATTACATCTTTGGCGGCGACGGACACGACATCATCTACGGCAGCGGCGGCTCCGATCAACTTTATGGCCAGGAAGGCCAGGACAAGATCGATGGGTCGGACGGCAATGACCACATCGAAGGCGGCGCCGGCAACGACGATCTTGACGGACGACGCGGACACAACACCATCCTCGGCGGCTCGGGTGATGATGATCTGCTCGGCGGCGCTGACCAGGACGATCTCGAAGGCGGCGATGGCCGTGATATTCTCTCCGGTTACGGATCAGACGATCTGCTGCTCGGCGGGCTCGATTCCGACACCCTTTACGGCGATACCGGAAACGACACGCTCGAAGGCGGCGAAGGACCGGACGATCTTTTCGGCGATCGCGGCGACGACGAAATCCGCGGCGGGGATGATGATGATTCGCTTCGCGGCGGGTCGGGCGACGATTATCTCGACGGCGGATACGACGACGACACGCTGCTCGGCGACAGCGGCTTTGACACGATGCTGGGCTCCGACGGGTTCGACATTCTCGACGGTGTCGATAGCGACCAGGACACGCTCCGTGGCGAATCCGGCGCTGACACGCTCTATGGCGATTACGACGATGACGATTTCGCCGGCGGCAGCGGGTACGACTACCTGTATGACGAAGATGATGTGCTCATCAGCCGCGGGTAAATAACGATCTGCTGAGTAACGATCTGCTGAGTAACATCTGGCGGCTACGGATAGATCGTGTACGCGGTCGTAACGCTTCGGCGGACGGGCTTGCCGTCTATCTTCGCCGGCTCGATCCACGAACTGTAGACCGCCAGCTCAATCGCTCGATCCATGCTGCTTCCGCCGCTGGAACTGAGGATTGTTACGCGACGAACCGAGCCCGATTCATCGACATCGATCCGCAGCTTCACGACGATTGGCCAGCTGATGGAGTGGGCGTCGGCGATCATCGCGAGGTTGAGCTTCGGGCGGACCATTTTAGTCTGTCGTCCGGATCGGGCCTCGATTCGGCCGCCGCGGACTTCGACATCGAGCGTTTCTGAGAAGAGGTCGGATTCCGTCTCGGCCTGCGGCTTCGACTGGCCGGTCGCCACTTCGGCGGGCTGCGGGGATGGCTGAGACTCACCGGTGGGGGAGGTCTGCTGTGCCTGCGGTGCGCCTTGCGCTGTCTGATCGTCATTGCTGTCCTGTGCAGGCGCCGCGCCGCGCAGCCCCGGGCGCAGCGCCGAGATGCCGATCGCCATGCGCTGCATGCCTTCGGGTGCGCCAATTCCCTTCAAATCGGCGGATTCGGGGATCGTTAGTCCCCGCATCTGTCCGGCCGGTTTTTGAGGTGTCTGCGATTCGGCGCCTTGCTCGTCGCGGCTCAGGCTGGCTTGATTCGCCAGCGCCCGCAGCGCCGTCTGGGTGTCGCCATTGGTGCTGTCGTTGGCATCGCCGGCGGAATTCGCTTGCCCGATGATCAGTTCATCAGGCGGCGGGGTGACGATCAGTGGTGTATCCAGAGGCCGTGTTGTCGGAAGCGTGGTCGGGTGGTCCGGCGTCTTGTACGGCCCTTGTGACGCTACAAAACGGCGTGCCGTGACGAGCAGAACCACGTGGATCGCAATGGATACGCCAAAACTGATCGCGAAAATGCTACGCTGTCGCCACACGCTTAAATCTCATCGGCAAACGTACCGGTCTACGCTAGGTTTCGGCTTTTAGAAGCGAAATAACGCCGGTGACGTCAGTCGCCACTTCAATGATGTTACGTGCATCCGGCCGGATAAACTGCTGGTCCGTCCCCCTGTCCAGCATTTCCAGTAATGGGGTGTAAAAATGATTGATATTCAACAGAATAATCCGCTTCCGGTGATACCCGAGCTGGCGGGCGACGACGATCTCGAAAAACTCTTCGAATGTCCCAAGGCCGCCCGGGAGTGTGACGAACGCGTCGCCACGCTGTTCCAGCAGGTGTTTGCGCTGGCGCATCGAATCGGTGACGATCAGTTCGTCGCAGAGTGTGTCGGCGATGTTTTCGTCAACAAACAACTGCGGCGTAATCCCGACGACTGAGCCGCCCATTTCGCGCGCGCCGTCCGCAAGCGCCGCCATGCAGCCGACGTAGTTGCCGCCGTAGACTACCGCCCAGCCTTGGCGCGCGATCGCCTGTCCGAGCTCACGTGCGGCGTCGAAGTACGCTGACTCGACACGCCGGGCACTGGATAGGAACACCGTCACCGCGCGAATGACAGGCGTGGTGCGCTGGGCATCTGCTGTTTGTAAAGGAGATTGGCTGACCATCATCAAGGAGGATGCAGTAAACCGGGCGACGTCGCAACCTCGTCGGAACCAATCGCAGCCGCTATACTGCCCGGCTGACTCAGGGAAGGCATAACGAAAATTATGAAGCAGAAAATTCTTGCCGCGGCGCTGACAGCATTGGTGGTTTCAGGCACGCTCCAGGCGGCGTCGGACGAGCGGTTCATCGCCGGATATGCGGCGGCGGTGCTGGAGCGCGAATTTTCGCTCAGGAGCGAGGGGCTTGAGGTGGTGGGAACTGAGATCCGCTACCCAGCTCGCGGATTCGGAACCCTCGAAAAGCAACAACTGATCAAATCGCTGTCAGCGGTTCCGGGGGTGACGAAGGTCGTCCTCGTCGGCGAAGAAAAGGTCGTCCGTGACAGCGGTCGTCGTCCGGTGACGGCCGCGAGCGGTACCGGCGACCCGGGGCGCCCGGTCACCGTTGCGAGCGACGAGCCACTGGCGCTTTATCTTTCGACCGGGCGTCTATTCGAGCCGCTGCTCGCCGACCCGCGCTGGCCGCACTTTTTCGCCAGCTACAATTATTATGATCAGGACGGTGGCGCCGGCATTGAGCATGTCGGGTCCGTCGGATTCGGCGAAACCATCGCGATCGTTCGCAAGAGTTATGCGTCCAACCTGCGATGGGAGGCCGGCATCCAGGCAGGAGTCTTTGCGATATTTGATCTGAATTCCGACTCCAAGGATCTGGTCAACGCCGACTACTTTGTCGGTCCGTATTCGGCGTTCCGCTACGGCGATTTCTCGGTGTTGAGCCGCTTGTATCACCAGAGCTCACATCTTGGCGATGAGTATCTGCTTCGCTCGGGAATCGACGGCAACGATCGCGTCAATCTGAGTTACGAAGCGCTGGATTTGATCGTCAGTTACGAATTGCCGGCCGGCTTTCGTGTGTACGGCGGTGCGGCGCGCTTGTTCGATACCGACCCGGCTGACCTGAAAAAGTGGAGCGCCGAATACGGCGCCGAGTGGCGCAGCTCCGAAACGATCCTCGGCGGCGCGATGCGGCCTATCGCGGCGATTGACGCGCAGCATCGCGAGGAAACCAATTGGGAACTCGATCTATCTGCTCGCGTCGGCGTGCAGGTGGAAGACCCCGGCCGATTCAGCCAACGGCTGATTTTCACCCTCGAATATTATGACGGCCACAGCCCCAACGGGCAGTTCTTTGAAGACGCGATCCGGTTCTACGGCTTTGGAATGCATTTTTACTTCTGAGCGTCCGCGACGGCTTTAAAGCGCGCGATTTGCGAGACGAGGAATTCATCGTCCGGCATCAGTTCGATCGCCTGCCGTTCGATCTCGACAGCCTCTCCGGCACGACCAAGCCGAAACAACACCTCCGCCAGCGTATCTAAATACGCGGCGTTACCCGGCGCGCGTTTTACTGCTTCCTGTGCATGAGTCAGCGCTTCGTCGAGATGTTTGCCGGCGCGGGCGCAAAGCCACGCGAAATCATTATTGAGCATGGCTTCTTTAGGCCGCGCCAGGACGCGTTTACGCGCCGGGGCATACACGCGTTCGAAGTAAGCGTCAAAATCCGCGGCCGGGATGCGTTGCTGAAGTTCCTCGGCAGCGCCAACAAAAGTGCCTTCATCGGTTGAGCTGCCCTTTGCCAGTTCCAACGCGAGACGTGATGCCTCAACCTCATTCTTCTGACTAACCGCGTGTTTGAGATAGTGAGCGGCGATCGTCGCGCGCATTTCATCGACCGTCCATGCTTCGGCCTCGCCGCGAGCACGGGTGAGCAACAACTGCGGGCGATCGCCCATCAGACCTAGTGCATGTTCGAGGCGCTGCGCCGCGCCAAGATGATTCTTGGTTGCGACGAAATGGTCATAAAGTCGGAGATTGGACTGAGTAATGAGTTCTCGGGTTAGATCAGTCTGTTCAGCAGCCGTGATGCGCGTCAGGATTGCCTCGCCCGCCTGGGAATCGCCGAGGCGGAGCAGGTAGTTCGCGTGTTCGAGAGACGACGAGAGCCTGGTGAATTCATCGGCGTCCTCGTCGGCTTCCAACGCGCGGGTTTGCAAAAGCTGCGCCGCCAGATCAGCGCCGACGCGCCTGGCTAGATGCGCAACCGCCAGGCCGGGCCGACGATCCGAGGGATGCGTCGCCAGAGACAAGTCGTCGAGCAGGCCGGGAAACGGCCCGTGCCGCCCGTGAACCAGCAAAAGATAAGCGACCGCGTTATCCGTCGTCGACGGATCAGAAGAGAGCGCCACCAGGTGCCGCAGGTATGGGACTGCCACCGCACGGGCGGCATGAGTCTGGGCGCGATCCAGGATCATTTTAACCGTATCCTCCAGACGTTCGACTTTCGCGGTCGGGCTCGCCATTTCCCGCTCCATCAATCGATGCATCAATGCAAGCCCAGCGGCCTCATCCTCCGGAAATAAACTCCATGCGGCCAAGTGAAGAACCGCCGGGCGCATGGTTTGGATATCAACGGGCTTAAGTGTCGTCGCCCACGCCGGATTTCCCCGCATGACACCGAACGACTGCCACAACACGTCGTCCGACGGCTCGTTCCCCGCCACACGCAGCGCGACCGCGCACATTTGCGGATCGCTGCTGCGGACGATCATCTGGAGCCTGCGGGCGCGCTCCGGCACGTCGGCCATTCCGTATTTATCCAATATCTCAATGGCTGCCGGGGGATCGTCAGGGTTTGACCACGGCAGCCGCAGCAGCAGCGCCCGCGACGCTTCGGCAACGGCCGGTTGTGATGACTGCGTGCCGTCGCGCAGCGCGTCGCGGGCGCTGTCGCGCATTGTCGTCAATCGCTCAAACGCGCTGCCGCGGATGTTCGGATCGGGATCGCCAAGTTGCTTTACCAAGGCGGCGGGATCGGACTGCGCGCCGGCTATCGCGCAGCAACAGAGCGCTGTGGCGACCGCAAAAAAAACATGCCGGCGTTGCATGGGGGGATGGTACTGCAAGACAGGCAAAATGAGCAGTAAATTCGCAGGTAAAACGTACGTCGCAAGTAGCGTTAACGGAGGTTTTGGGAGATAATATCTGAATGACTCAGGATGGATCGCCGGACGTAAAGTCCGAGTACACGGATGACCAGATTAAAGTCCTATCAGACGTCCAGCACGTTCGTACACGGCCGGGCATGTATATCGGAGGCTACAACACGCGCGGGCTGCATCACCTTGTCTATGAGGTGGTCGATAATTCGATCGACGAAGCATTAGCGGGGTACGCAAAACACATCGAAGTGAAGATCGACGCCGACGGCAGCTGCAGCGTCACCGACGACGGACGCGGGATTCCGGTGGGCATCCACCCGACCGAGCGCATTCCCACCGTGGAAGTGGTTTTCGCGACACTCGGCGCCGGCGGAAAGTTCGAGCACAACGAGCAATCGGCCTACAAAACTTCCGGCGGACTGCACGGCGTGGGCGCGTCGGTCGTTAATTTCGTCAGCGAATGGATGGAGATCGAAGTCGCTCGCGATGGGCAGGTCCATCACATGAAATTCGAGCGCGGAATCAAAACCAAGTCGCTCGAAGTGATCGGCAAGGCGGAGAAGACCGGAACAAAAGTATCATTCAAACCTGATTCCACGCTCTTTCCCGAAACGGATTTCGTTCACGAGACGTTGGCGACGCGGCTGCGCGAGCTAGCGTTTCTCAACGCCGGCGTCGAAATCGCGTTTGAAGACGAGCGGGTCGGGCGGCGCGACGTGTATAAGTTCGAGCGCGGGCTGGTGGAGTACGTGCAGTTTCTGAATGAAGGAAAGCAGTTGCGGACCGGCGTGATCTCGTTCACGAAGGAAGATCCTGTCAACCGGCTGATCGTAGAAGTGGCGATGCAATACAACGACGGCTTCAGTGAGACCGTGCTCACCTTCGCCAACAATATCAACAATCACGATGGCGGAACGCATCTCAGCGGCTTCAAGACCGCGCTCACGGGAACCGTGAATCGGTACGCAGAAACTAAAAACCTGATCAAGGACGTGCGTCCCACCGGGGACGACCTGCGTGAAGGGCTGGTTGCGGTCATCAGCGTGAAGCTGCCGGAGCCGTCGTTCGAATCGCAGACGAAGGACAAGCTGTTGAATCCGGAGGTTGAGTCGTTTGTTCAAAGCGCGATGAATGAGAAGCTGGGATCATACCTGCAGGAGAATCCCAAGGAGGCCAAAGCGATCATCGAAAAAGGAATGCTCGCGGCCGAGGCGCGGGAGGCGGCGCGCAAGGCGCGGGAGCTTACGCGGCGAAAAAACGCGCTGGAGGGAAACGCGCTGCCCGGCAAGCTCGCGGATTGCCGCAGCAAATCGAATGAGGACACCGAGTTGTTCCTGGTGGAAGGCGATTCCGCCGGCGGATCGGCCAAGCAGGGGCGCGACAGCGAGATCCAGGCGATTCTCGCTCTGCGCGGCAAGCTATTAAACGTCGAAAAAGCCAATCTCGTGAAGATGCTGGCGCACGAGGAAATTCGAACCATCATCAGCGCCCTGGGCACCGGGATTCGCGATGATTTTGATCTGGCCAAGCGTCGTTACGGCAAGATCATCATCATGACCGACGCCGACGTTGACGGCAGTCACATTCGCACACTGCTGTTGACGTTCTTTTTCCGTCACATGCCGGAATTGATCCGTGCCGGCCGAATCTACGTCGCTCAGCCGCCGCTTTACAAAATCACCCGCCGTAAGAAGGTGGAATACGTGCTGAACGACGCGGAGATGAAACGCATTCTGGTCGATCTCGGTACCGACGGCACAACGCTGCTGATTCGCGACGATCACGGGGCAGAAATCCGCCGTATTGAAGGCGACGAGCTAAAGACTGTCTGCATCGCGCTGGATCGCCTGCAGGGCTTGACGAACGTGGTTGAGCGGCGCGGCATGCACTTCGTTGATTTTCTCGCCAAGCGGGATGACGACGGGCATCTCCCGCAACACCGCATCGTCACCGGCGGGCAGGAGTTCTTGTTCCACAATCATGCGCAGCGGGATGCGTTTCTCGAATCGCGCAATATTTCCCCGTCAGAATCAATGACCCCTCAGCCGGCCGACAAGAGCAAGGCGATCAAGATGCAGGAGCTACACGAAGTGCGCGAGCTGGAGCGGCTCTTTGCGCAGCTGGCGCAATACGATCTGTCCATCGACGACTATTTCCTCACCCAGGAAGAGAGCGTGAGCGGCGAAAAGCTCACCACCCGCTACGCCATCATCCAGGACGGCCGCACGACCGACATCGCGGGTGTCGGCCAAGTGCTGCCATCGATCGAGGGTCTCGCCAAGCACGGCATGGAAGTGGGACGATTCAAGGGTCTGGGTGAGATGAACCCCGAAGAGTTATGGGATACCACCCTGGATCGTTCCAAGCGCGTGCTGATGCGGGTGACGCTGCTCGAAGCCGGCGAGGCCGAGCGGCTGTTCAGTGTGCTGATGGGTGAGGACGTCGAGCGGCGGCGGCAGTTCATCGAGGACCACGCCCTGGAAGTGAAAAATCTGGACGTCTAGCCGCCGGCTCCGATTCACCCATGGCAGAACACGTAACAATTCTCGGCAACGGCGCGATGGGAACCGTCTGCTCCATCCTGCTCGATCAAGGCGGGCACGGCGTCACGATGTGGGGCGCGTTTGAGCGCACCATTGAGCGGCTTATGCAGTCTCGCGAGCAGGACCGCCTGCTTCCGGGGGCAAAGATTCCGGCACCAGTTCGGCTCACCGCGAACGACGCCGAGGCGTTCGACGGAACGACGATGATTCTCTCGGCAATCCCGACGCAGTATATGCGGTCCGTCTGGACGCGCCTCAAGCCGCACGTCCCGCCGGGCGTTCCGGTGGTGTCGGTCGCTAAAGGGATCGAGAACGAGACGCTGCTTCGTCCAACGCAGGTGATCGCCGACGTGCTCGGCCACGCAGTAGGAAAGAAGCGCAATGAGTTGGCTGTGCTATCGGGTCCGAACATCGCCGCGGAGATCGCCCGCTATCTTCCCGCCACTGCGGTGGTCGCGAGTGAGAACGACGCGTTCGCCAAACAGGTGCAGGCGGCGATGAGCACGCAGTGGTTTCGCGTTTATACCAACACGGATCTGATCGGCGTGGAACTCGCCGGCGCCACCAAGAACATCATCGCGATCGCGGCGGGCATTCTCGACGGGTTGGGCGCGGGCAATAATGCGAAGTCGGCGCTGGTTACGCGCGGCCTTGTTGAAATCACCCGCCTCGCCGTTGCGATGGGTGCACAAGCGTCAACCTTCACCGGTCTGGCCGGTCTCGGCGACCTGATCACCACCTGCGTGAGCCCGGAAGGACGCAACCGCACAGTGGGCGAGCAGATCGGCAAAGGTAAGAAACTCGAGCAGGTGTTGGCGGAACTCAATAGCGTCGCCGAAGGCGTGCCGACCACCAAATCCGTGCGCGGGCTCGCCAAGCGGTTCAATGTGGAGATGCCGATCACTGAAGAGGTGTATGCAGTGCTGTTTGAAAACAAGGACGTGATCGCCGCGCTCAGTGATCTGATGACCCGCGAGCCGAAGCCGGAAACGAATTGAAGATTATCTAACCGCAGATGCCGCCGATTACACAGATAAAATGCGAAGAATTGCCTTTTCTTGATCTGCGTAATCGGCGAAATCTGCGGTTCAACTTGAGTTCGTATTTGGGGGTGCTACTTCGCGGTGACGAACTGCAACTCCGAGATCGCCGGCACGAATCCGCGCTGTGCTCCGTCGGCGAGCAATCTCGTGATCGCTTCGCGGCCGCGCTGGCCGTAGTCGAGGGTCCAGTGGTTGACGTACATGCCGACAAACTCGTCGGCGAGTTCGTGATTCAGGTCGCGGCCGAACTGCAACGCGTATTTCACGGCTTGCGCGCGATTGTCGAGGCTGTACTGGATTGATTCGCGGATCACGTCGGTGATCTCCTGGCAGGCCGTCTCGCCCAGATCCTTTCGCACTACGTTCCCGCCAAGGGGCAACGGCAAGCCGGTCTGTTCTTTCCACCAGACGCCGAGGTCCACCACCAGGTGCAGGCCAAGCTTCTTATAGGTGAGCTGGCCTTCATGGATGAGCAGGCCGGCATCAAACTCCCCGCTTTGCACGGCGGCGGGGATGGCATCAAACATGACGACCTCGTAGTCAAACGCTTCCCCACCGCGGCCGAGGCAGAGTTGTAGCGTGAGATACGCGGTTGTGAGTTTGCCGGGGATGGCGATCCGCTTGCCGCGCAGATCGTCGATCGTCATCGGCGCGCGCGTCACCACCATCGGGCCATACCCATCACCCATGCTGCTGCCGCAGCTCATCAGCGCGTATTTGTCGGCGACGTACGGGAAGGCGTGGATTGAGATCGCGCTGACCTCCAGTTCGCCGCGCATCGCGCGCTGGTTGAGCGTCTGGATGTCCTGCAGCGTGTGCTGGAATCGGTGGCCTTTCAGATCAATCAACGGCGGATTCTGCGCCATCGCGTAGAACATGAATGCGTCGTCGGGATCAGGTGAATGACCAAGCTGGATCGTGGGCGTGTCGGGCATATCTCTCGACGATAGCGACTGATTTGCCCGCCGAGAAGCGCGACGTGATCTTCCAGTGTTTTTGGCGCCGCTCGCCTATACTCATTGAATGATCCCTCATTATGACATCCTCGAAGCAAGACGCCTGCTTGCCGGCGTGACGTTGTTGACGCACGGCCTGAACGGCGACATCGACGGCTGGGTTGAAACCGCCGCCGCCGACATCGCCGAGCGCGCCGGCGGCGCCACGCGGGCGAGCATCTACAGCATGGAGGTCGAAGCGTCTGGCGGGACACTGACCGTCACGTCGTTCGGACCTGATTCGGGTGAATCCGATTATCGCGAAACACTCGATGGCGAAATGATACTGAAGCTCGACTGGGGAAGTGTCAGTGGCGGCTCCTATCCCACCGGCGACGTCGCGGCGGTCGTGAGCGCGTATCTCTTGAGCACGCACGGCGGTG
>JACMML010000137.1 GCA_014379105.1 Phycisphaerae bacterium | reverse complement strand
CGGTGACGGCGTACGGGCTGTTCGCATTGTGCGTGCCGGTGACGTTGAGCGTGCCGGCATTGACGGTCGTCGTTCCCGTGTAGGCGTTGACGCCACCGACAGTCAGTACGCCCGTGCCAGACTTAGTCAGGCCGCCGGTGTTGGTGGCGTCTAGAACACCTGCATAGCCCACGTTTTGACCGTTGGTGTCGATCGAGATTGCGCCTGTGCTGTTCTTGATTCGAGCCGAGTAGTCGACGGTGTTCGTCGCGGTGTGTTGAAGTGCACCACCGCCGAACGTCACGTTTCCTGCAGTTCCAATCGCACCAGCGCTGGCGACAGAAAGCTTGCCAGCATTGATCACGGTCGGGCCATCGTAAGTGCTCGCGCCAGAGAGAACTTGAACACCCGCGCCCGTCTTAACGAGGCTGCCGCCGGTGCCGCTCAGGGCGCCGCTATACGTATGGGTATTGGCTGTTCCGACCGCGGTCGTCAGCGTGACGGGCGTTACCGCGTCGAGACCCAGAAGCGCAAGATCCTGAGCACCTTTCAGCCCGGCGACCGTTGCTGCGGTCTGAGTACCGAAGCTGAGCGTGCCGCCTTGATTGTTGTAGTTCAAAGCACTGGCTTGGATCGCCAGTGGGTTGCCGATCAGCAAGGTGCCCAGCGTCACGACGGTGTCGCCGTTGAAGGTGCCGGCGCCTGTGAGGGTCAGCGTGCCGAGGCCTAGCTTATCCAATCCGCCGTCCGTGGTGCCGGTCCCGTGGACCAGGGGGGTTGCGATCGTGATGTTAAATCCATTGGTATCGATCTTCGCACCGCCGGTATCGACATTGGTGGTGGTGCGAGCGGCGTTGCCCGGGGCGGGAAGGAATAGCGGCCCGCCAAAGGTAGATTCGTCCGCCAACGCTTTAAGCAGCCCGCCATTAAATCGGATGATGCCGTTCTGGGCGCTGCCGGTGTTGTTGTTGCTCTGGATAAACCTGTTGAGCGCCAGCGTGCCGCTGTTGAGGTTAACCGTGTTGGTCTGTCCGCTGGAGCCGGCGGTGAAGTTCAGGTCGAAGGTTCCGTTGACCGTCATCGAAGCGGTGTTCTGAATGGTCAATGAAGAATTCTGAGTGAAGGCCGTATTGCCGCCGAACACGAACGAACCTGAAGTAAGGCTCGCATTGTCTCTTACCAATAATGTGCTGCCGGGCGTGAGGATGGTTCCATTGCCAACGGTCAATACGCCGGTGGTATTGATGACCGCGTTGTCAGCAACGATCATATTGGCTGCCGCAGCCAGGCCTCGGACAGAGATTGCTCCAGTGCTTTGGATGTTGCTCGACCCCCCGATTGTCAACGTTCCAATATTCACTGTGGTGGTACCAGAGTAGGCGGCGGCACTCAACGTCTGAGTGCCCAGGCCACCTTTGACAAAGTTGATCGTGCCGTTGGTGTTGGCGATAGTCCCGGTATGGGTTCCGCTGGCTCCGTTGTTCCCGACCGTCAGCGTCATCGTGCCGGCCGCCGAGCTATCGATCGAACCGGCGCCATTCAAGCTTCCACCGGTGGAACTAAACCCGTTGAGGTCTAAATTCGCGCCGCTGGCGATGCTTAGATTTCCGCTTCCGATGGCGTTATTTGCCCCAAGTTGAATCGCTCCAGAGGTGATCGTTGTGCCACCGCTGTAGCTGTTCGCTCCAGTGAGCTGCACTACATTGCCAACGGCGCCGTTTTGGGTCAGGGTGCCGACGCCACTGATGACGTTACCGACAGCGATCGTCCCGACGTCCGAACGTTTGAAGACTAAGCTGCCAACATTGGTAATAGCACCCGTGGTCGGAAGTGAACCGGTCGCGGTGGTATCACCGACTTGCAGGGTTGCGCCTGTATTGATCGTTGTACCACCGCCGTACGTGTTCGGGGCGGCGTTGGTGAGAATCAGCGTGCCGTTACCCGTTGAACTGGCGACAGCCAGAGTGCCTGTCGCGCCGCTTAATACGCCTGAGAGGGTAAGTGGATTCCCATTGGTATCGATCGTGGCGACCGAGCCAGCGGCAATGGCCATGTTATTCGCGACTGTCAGCGCCGGCGCTCCAGATTGCAGCGTGGCGCTGCCGCCGAACGACAAGTCGCCGGCACCTAGCGCTGCACTATTACCGACGCGGATCGTGCCTGCGTTGAGATTCGTGCCCACGGTTCCGGCGGCCGGCCCGTAGGTGTTTGCGCCGGAAAGAACCAGCGTACCGGCACCCGACTTTGTCAGAATTCCGGTGGTCGTGCCGTTGGAGACAACTCCGCCAATAGTCAGGGAGTCGCCGATGTTCGTCGTCCCAATGCTCAGGTTGGAATTGAGCTGGACCGGGACGGACGAATCGATGACGTGCGTTCCGCTCACGGAGATCGGGGCGGTGGCGCCATTATCGAGGATCAGGCTGCCGCCGGTGCCCTGAGTGAGCGTGTAGGTCTCGCCATTGGGTGATGCGAAGTTCAATACGCCAACAGTCTTGCTGCTATCGAGCGAAACGGTCCGAGCAAGATTTGTGTTACCCACCGCGGCGCCGAAGTTCGCTGTGGCCAGCGCGCTGTTGGGCAGGCTCGGCGACCAGTTGCCCGAGGTGGCCCAACTGCCGCCGCCATCGGTAATCCAGCCGCTGATCGCCAGCGGGGTGCCGGTGATCATCAGCTGCACGTTGTTACCTGAGATACCGAAATTATAACTCAGACCGTTTACCTGTGACCCAGGTGCAACCGACAGATTGGCAAGGCTGCCGGTCTGCGTGCCGAACTGGAACAGATTGTAAGTCAGGTTGTAATTATTCGCCGAACTGAAGGTGCCGCCCAGCAGACTCAGACTCGTCGCGCCATTGATTGCCAGAGCGCCGGTCACGTTGACAAGGCTGCTGGTGCCGCTGCTCGGCGTGGGCGTGGTGATGTTAAAGTTAAACGCACCGGTCGACAGGGTCATCGCACCCACTTGAAGCGTGCTGCCTGCTGCGCCGGTAGTGACCGTGCCGCCGTTGACGGTGACCAGGCCGTTGACCGTGGCGGTCGTCCCGGTGGCGGCGCTGGTGGCGAGCGTTTTGCCCGATGTGAGGTTCACGCCGGTTCCGCCGGCGCCGGCGACGTCAAGCGTAGCGCTCGCGGCGACGTTGAACGCCGAGGAAGCGGGAACACTGGTGCTGAAAGTCAGCGTTCCGGCATTGACCGTAGTCGCTCCGGTATAGGTGTTGGATCCGCCCAGCGTCAGATTACCAACGCCTTGCTTGGTGATGCCGAAGGTTCCGCCACCGGTGCCGTCTTGGGTTCGGCCGGCGAAGGTGTTCGCGGCAGAATTGTTAACGGTTAAAATCGCATTGCTTCCCCCGCCGTTCTGAACGGTAGGCGTAGCTGTTCCGGTGCCCACGACGGCTGAGGTATTCAATCCGCTGACGGCAGCGCTGTTTCCGTTCAGCGAGAGGATTTGGCTCAACACCGTCGTCGTATTGCCATTGGTAAAGGTGACAGCGTTGGGCGTCGTCGAATTCAATGCGCCGGCATTGGCGAGGCGCGTTTCACCGGAGTTGATATAAACACCCCCTGTGAAGGTGTTATTTCCGCCCAGAATCAGAACGCCGGTCCCCGCCTTGGTAAGTGCTGTAGAAGTTGCGTCAGCAATGACCGAATTAATGGTCAGTGTTCCAGACCCGCCTGCGGCAGTGCTGGAGTTCTGGTAAACAACCAGGTCTCCGTTGGTCGCGCCCGATAAAGTGCCGCCGGTAATGACTTGATTATTTGCCGAGACGGTGCTGTTAACCAGAATGCCGCCTGAAGTGATCTGGCTTGCGCCATTCAACGTAACCGTGAAAGCTCCGGCGGTTCCAAAACGAAGGCTTTGCGTGTTGGTGCCTCCGGCAACCGCGAAGTTTCCAGTGACATCGGTGTTGATACCGGCGCCAAAAATGTTGGTTCCACCGGTGTGACTGACGGCGTTCATATTCGTCGCCGGACCGTTGCCGTTGGCGAAATCGAGAGGATCGTTGACAGGCTTATTTAGACCCCAGAACGCCCAGCCGCCGATCATTCCAGTATTTGTGGATTTGATCCCCGATGCCCCGCTGGCGGAGGACGGGTTGAAGTTCACCGTGCCGCCTACACCGGATCGCGCGACGGTTCCCATAAACAACTGAGGGATACCGCCGGATGTACGGACATTTTGCACTTGCGATGCGCCCGGACTGATCGTTGTACTCGCGAATGTCTGGCTGTGCCCACCGGCGTTGTTGATGTTATTCTGACGCAGGAAGCCGCTCGCCAGTACCAGGGGCATGGAGGCACTGAAATTGTTGTTGAGTACCGTAGCACTATTGGTGAACGTCATGTTCACGCCGTTCATCGTTAGCGGGCCGGTGAACGTGTTCACGACCGTGGTGCCGATCGCGAACGATCCTAACCCCTGTAAGGTAAGACCAAACGCGCCGCCGATACCTCCCGGGACAGTCAACGTGCTGGCAAGAAGATTAACCTGCCTGTTGCCGGTTAATGTCACCGGGCCGGTACCCAAATTCAGGTTCGCGGTCCCTTTATAGGTAAAGTCCGCATTCCAAGTTTGCGGATTAGCTGTGTTCAATGTGAGGGCGCCGGCGGTGCTTTTGTCGATCGTCCCGCCATTGATGGTGAACGTACCGCCGGTGCCAAGCACACCGGCCGCATTCAGATTGAGCGTGCCGGCATTAAGCGTCACACCGCCGGTGTGGGTGTTTGCACCCGAAAGCGTGAGCGTACCGGAAGTCGATTTTGTCAAAAGACCAGCCCCGCCGAGGCTGGCGCTAATGGTTCCCGAATCAACGGCATATGACGTGCCGGACAGCGATCCACCTGCCGCGCCGGTGATGCTTCCGCTGGTCATCGTGACCGCGCCGACCGTATCGGTGTTGGTGCCGATCGCGAACGTGCCGCCGGTGACGTTGACCGCGCCGGTGTCTTCAAGAACATTAGACGCGCCCAGCGCGAGCGTGCCGACGGGGATAAACGTGCCGCCGGTGTAAGTGTTGGCGCCAGTGAGCGTGACATTGCCTGCGCCGGCCTTGGTCAGCGAATCACCCACTCCACCAGCGATAGCGCCGGCGATGGAGAGTGTGCCCGCATTGGACGTAACCGTCTGTCCTCCGGTGCGGAGCGTGATGATTCCGGCATCCGTCAGAGCCACGACGCCTGCGCCTTCCTTGACAACGTCGAGGGCATTCTTGTTGATTCCATCTGTGATGACGCCTGCGATATTCATCGTGCCGGCGTTGGAGGTGACACTTTGCCCGCCGGTGCGGAATGCGATATTCCCCGTGTTTGACAGATTGAGCGTACCGGCTCCGGCCTTGACGACGTCCAACGCATTCAGGCTGCCGGGTCCTGAAACGACGCCGCCCACGGTGAGGGTGTTGGCGGTAACTGTAATCGTGCGCGCGGCGGACATTGTGACTGCGCCGGTTCCGAGGTCGAGATTGTTCGTGCCGACAAATCCGAAGTCGGCGTTCCAGTTCTGCAGGTTATTGGTCGTCAGCACAGCACCCGTCGAGCTATCGAGTGAGCCGCCGGTGATAGTCAGCGCGCCCGAGCCGATCGCGTTGGCGTTGTTAAGCGTGAGTACGCCGGCGCTGAGTTCGGTCGTTCCGGTATACGTGTTGATTCCGCTGAGAATCAAGTTGCCCGCGCCGCTCTTGGTGATGCCGAAGCCTAAGGCGGCGTCACTGATAATACCACTGGCATTGAGTGTCCGTGCCGTGTTGATGTTCCAAGTCTGTGACGCGCCCAGGACGATATCGTTCTGGAGATTCAGGTTGACGGTAGAGGCGGACATATCGATGCCGCTGAGGCCGAGCGTGAGCGCGGCGCCGGGGCTGATAGTGACGTCGCCGCCGGGATTGGCGATACGAAGCCCGAGGTAGCTCTGTGGAACGCCCAGCGCAACAGTGTTAGCGCCTAGGACAGTGGAGTCCCATACCGCGACATCCGCGGTGGTCGGGGCAACTCCGCCGACCCAACTAGTGGTGAGTTCGAGGTTATCGGCGTTATCCGCCTTTAGTACATCCGCAGCGTAAGAGTAAGACGAAACGACCGGAACAGCCGAGACGGCTGCCAACAGAACCCGACGGGTCAGAACGCGCATTTCCATTTTTTCCTCCGCAAACTTCGAGTGAGATCCAACAACGAGCTATATTAATACTTTGTCAGGGGGCGTAATGCGTTGTCATTTCAGGCACATCTTATGCCGAAATAGGCAAAGCGGGGCACGACATTAATTGACGCCCCTCAGCGTCGAATCCGCATATTGGGCGAAATGTACCCGTTCCACGCGAATAAGCAACCAGGCGCGCTATTTCCGCACGGTCAGCTTAGCAACAAAACCGCCATCCTTGCGGAGATCGACGGTGATCGTGTCGCCCGTGCCAACGACGGCTTGCGATCGCACGAACGCGTCGTGACGGTCTGCCGAATCGGCGAGTTTGACGATGTCGTATTTGCCTTGGCCGAGAAAACTGAGGCTGATGGGAAGCGAGCGGGCGGTGCCGTCATTGATGACGCCGATAAACCAATCCTGGCCCTTGCGCCGTGCGAACGCAGCCACTTCGCCGACTGCGCTGCCGGGCAGCACGCGCGTTTCGTCCCACGTGGCGGGGATGGATTTCAGAATATCGACCGCCTCATTCTGTAGATAATTCTCGGGCGCACCGCCATAGCAGAGGAATGGCGTGGTGAAGACGACCGCCATTGAGAGCTCGTGGGCGTAGCTCGACCCTTTGAGTTTGTCTGTCTTGGCATCGGGGCCGGTGCGGAAATCGGTGGGCGTGTAGTCGGCCGCGCCTTGCACATAGCGGACGAACGGCAGCGTGGTGTCGTGCGCCCCGGGCTGTTTTCCGTTCTCCCGGCCACGGACCGCCTCGCGCGTCAGCTCGTGCGGATAGGTCCGCTCGCGCCCCGTCGGGCGCAACGCGCCGTGGAAGTTCAACATCAGTTTCGCATTACCGGCATCGCGAATCGTCTCGTCATACCAAGTCACCCACTCGGTGTTGGCCGGCTTCATGAAATCGATTTTCACGCCTTTGATGCCCAGCGCCCGCGCTCGCTCGAAATACGCCTGGCGAACTTCGCTGGTGAGAATGTCTTTTGAATCGACCCACGCCCAGATGCCCACGTTCTTTTCAGCCGCGTAGTCGACAATCTGCTTCAGATTCTCCCACATATCCCGGCCGCCGGCATTCCATCGCTTCCAGCCGTCGTCGATCAGGTAGTATTCAAATCCCAGCGCGCTGGTCCAATCGACCCACTGCTTCTGGTCGTCAAACACTGGCCGTCCGACAACCATCCAGTGCCATGTCGAACGACCCGGCTTGATCCAGTCAGCGCTCGCCAATTCCGGCGCCGGCGGCGGGCAGAGATTGCGGATCAGATCGGAGTTGACGAGCGTGTTCAGATCGGGCGCGATCAGCGTCACGCGCCACGGTGTGGTGATCTCGTCCTTGAGCTGGAATCCGCGCACGTCGTTGTGGAAGAACGCCTTGAATCGGCCGCCGTCGGTGTACTCCAGCGCCATGTCGGAATAGTTGACGAGATTGGCTTCGGTCATCATCACGTACCCGGCCTCGCCGGGCAGTTTCAGCAGCGCCGGCGCGGCAAGGACTGTCCGGCTCGGTGTCGGCGTTGCGGGCGCGGGCGTCGCATTGGCGGTGGTCGCCGGCGGCTTCGGGGCGAGACGCTTAGGCAGTTCCGCGAGCGCGGCGGTGGCCCATGGCGCTTCGTAATCTTTGCGATTGTTGTGAGGCTGAAACCAGATTGTCGAAGCTTCCGGCACGACCCACTCCGAAGCTTCCCCCATCACCTGGCGCGCGCCCGAGCCGGGAACGCGATAGCGGTAGGCGACGCCGTCGTCATACGCCCGGACCTCGAGCGACCACTTCGTCTGCCCGCCGGATGTCACGGGAATGATCGACTCCGTGGCGTGATTCCTCGCGACCGAATGGCCGCCGTGCATCGGGTAGGTTTCGTCGATGTTCCGAATCTCCGGCGTGCCCAGAACCGCGGCCGATCCGAGATCTTTGTCGTCTACCCTGATGCCAATCGTCGAGCCGGCCAGAACCATCTGGTCCTTCCGCGTGACATTCAGCCGAATGTGTCCCTGCGAGTCGACCATAATCGTCGCTACCACCTGCTTATCCGGGCTCGCGACGCTCACCTGTGCCCGGCTCACGGCCGCGTGAATCAGCGGCAGCACAGCGCAAAGGGTCAGCGTGCGACGGAGTATCATTCGGTTGATGTTCATGCTAGTTCCCGGTCGAAATTTTGAAGACCGTCGCCAGCGTGCCGGGCTTGTCCTTGCCGGGTTGGATGGTCAGTTGGTCATCGGCATGCGTCCACTCGATCTTCTCGTCACTGCCCAGCAGCGTGATGCCGGTGATATTCTTGCCAAGATTGGCCGCCTTGTCGCCGCGCTGCTTGCCGAGCATCTTCAGCTCCAGCGGCTTGGTCGGCACACCGAGGACGATGACATACAGCGCATCGCCCTTCTGCGTATACCGCACATCCTCGGCGGTGAAGGGTTTGCCTTTGCCTTCGTTGAATCCCTGGTCCTTGATCGGCGCGCCCTCACTGGCCGGGCCTTCGCCGAAGACTTCGAACGGGCGCGTGCCGAAGATCGCCTCTTTATTCACGTCCATCCACCCGGCGATGCCCTCGATGATCGCCACTTCTTTCTCGTCGATGCTTCCGTCGCCGCGGACCGGGATGTCCAGCAGCAAGTTGCCGTTCTTGCTGACAATATCCGCCAGCATGTGCACGACCACGGCCGCCGATTTGTATTTGTTGTTGTCGTAGACCGAGCGGTCGTAATGCCACGAGCCGATGCAGGTATCCGTCTGCCAGACGAACGGTTCGATGCGATTGCTCGCGCCGCGCTCGATGTCCCAGACCAGCGCCTTGCGCTGCTCGGGGTTAAGCACCTTGCCGAACAACACGCCTTCAAGCCGGCCGTCGTTGCGCTTCATGCTGTCGTTGTAGAAATGCGCCGCGATATTCAGCCCCGCGTCACTCGCCGGCCACAGCGGTAAGGCCGTGTCGTCGAAATAGAGCAGATCGGGCTGGTATTTTTTCAGCAGGTCCATCGTGCGGTTGTAGAACTTGTCGCAGTAAGCCTGGTCGGGTGCGATACCCCTGTCCCAATTCCATGCCAGTGGTGTAAACGGGTGACGCTGCTCGTAGAGCTCCTGCGGGTCGAGCCCTTCCCACCATTTGCCGGCGCCCTCTTCTTTGGTGATTTTGCCGTCGTACGGCACGCCGGCTTTGTCGCCTTGCTTATCGGCGCCCTGCGCGGTGCCGTACCAGCTCCACGCGTGGGATGCGTGCACGCTGACGCCGAACTTGAGCCCGTGGGCGCGCGTCGCTTTGGCCCAGCCGTCGATGATGTTTTTCTTCGGGCCGACCGCCAGCGTGTTCCACGTCTGGTACTTGCTGTCCCACATGTCCAGGTTGTCGTGGTGATTCGCCATCGCGAAGAAGTATTGCGCGCCGGCTCGCTTATAGAGCGCCACCAGTGCGTCGGGATCCCACTTCTCGGCTTTCCAGGTATTGATGACGTCTTTGAACCCGAAGACCGATGGATGCCCGTACGCCGTCAGGTGCGATTTGTATTGGCCTTTGTTTTCTTCGTACATGCCCCGGGCGTACCAGTCGCCGCGCTCGGGCTGACACTGCGGGCCCCAGTGCGCCCAGATGCCGAACTTGGCATCACGAAACCAGTCGGGCGTCTGGTATTGCTGCAGCGATTCCCACGTCGGCTCAAATTTACCGGTCTGCATCGGCTCATTGACTGTGCTGACCTTCACAAACGGACGCGGCTGAGTCGCCGGACGCGTCGTCTGCCCGGCGGCGGGTTCGCCACTGAGCGCGATCGTGGATGCCGTGAACGCCAAAACGATTGCGAGTCTGCGATTCATCATGGTATTTCCCTGCGACGTATCTTTGTACGCTCTGGAGTGAAGTGAGTTGAAACCTTCGGATTAAGGTCCGTAAGTGCGTCGCGTCTGTCGTCTTCTATGGCTTGGGCATCAGGTTCCACGCCGGCTGATCCTTAGCGACGATAATCCTGCCTTGGGCATCGAAATCGATCTTGATGATCCCCGGCATTTCACGCCACGGCTGCTGATTTTCGTTCCCCATGTATGCGGTCCACCAATTGCCTTCTTTATCTTGAAAGAAGTTGCTGCCGCCGGCGCCGGGGATGGCCTCGAACCGCATGCGGTACGGGCCCCACACGCTGTCCGAGATGCCCATGCACGTGGAATACCGGCCTTGGTAGGAGTCGGCCGCGCCCAGGTAATATTTTCCGTTGGCTTTAAACAGCACCGCGCCTTCATGTCCCATGTCATTCATGCCGCGCGGCTCGCATTTAGAGGCGTGCAGTGTGGGATCATGATCGGGATCAAGATATTTGATAGGCCGTGTCTCGGCGAAGCCGGACATGTCGTCTTTCATCAGGCTCACGCTGTTGGCGCCGCTGGCGCTGAAGTAGACCTGCCCGTCGTCGTCCTCAAACAGCGTCGCATCGATCCCCCCGCGCAATCGCCCGTTGTTCTCGGTGGTGACGTTCACGTACGGCCCTTCCGGTTTGCCGGTGGTGCTTTTCAGGATCGAGATTCCGCCGGGCGCCATGCTGAGAGTGATGAAGTAATTCTTCTTGCTCTTGAGATAGATTATCTCCGGCGCCCAGATCGTCACGACGCCTTTCCCGTGCAGGCTCATCGGCGTTTTTTCCCATGTGCCGTCTCTGAGCGTGTTCCACACAACGCCCAGGTATTCCCACTTCTGCAGGTCGGGGCTGCGCCACAATTCGATGCCGTCGTTGTAGACCCAGATGTTGTCGCCGGTGGAACCGGTGAGATAGAAGTTGCCGTCGTGCCCCGGGCGGATGATGGTGTCGCGGATGTGCATGTCCATCAGCGGCTTGATGTTCGGAATCAGCCCGTCGCGCACGGCTGACGAATTGGGTCGCCGTCGCTGACGATAAACCGGTCCGTCCGGGCTGAACGGCGCCCCCGGGCCGCTGATGCCCGAACCAACACGCTCGGCCAGTGGAAAGTTTGCGCCTGGTGGCAGCACAGGAACCTGCGCTACCGGAGTTGTCGTGGGCGCGCTGGTAGGCTGCGCACACGCCGATGATGCCAGAAGCAGAACCAGCCCGACGCCCGACGCGATTTTCAAATTTACAAACATGCTTCCTCCAGTGCCGATCAACACCGGAGTTTACCACACCGCTCGCGAGACGCACCAGCCCCATGGCCGCCACTTCGTACCGGCGACTACGCCGCTTCCACGAACACCTGTGCCGGGCGGATAACCCGCTCCCTCAGCAGGTGCTCAAGCTGTTGCGCGGATTTTGGCGGACTGAAGAGATATCCCTGTAGAAAATCACAGCCGATCTCGGTGAGGAACGCCCGTTGCGTTTCGGTCTCCACACCTTCTGCGACCACGCGCAGCCCCATGCTCTTGGCCATCGCGACAATCGCGCCAATGATCGTACGGCCATTGCCGCTGGTGCGCGCCGGCGCGAGACGGCCGAGATTGCCCGGGTCGATCGCGCTGACAAATGAATGATCGATCTTCAGCGTATCAATCGACAGACGTTCAAGGTACGCCAGCGACGAATACCCCGTGCCGAAGTCGTCGATCGCGACCGTCACTCTCAGGTCGCGCAAGTGCGCCAGCTTTTCGCCGGCGTCGCGGATGTTGCGCATCAGCAGGCTTTCGGTCAGCTCGATCTCCAGCCAGCCGGCCGGCAGATCGGGTGACGACAGGACTTCGGAAATTGTGTTGATGAAATTCGCCTGTGCGAATTGCATAGTCGAGACGTTCACCGAGATTGGCACCAGCCGCAGTCCGGCCGCCACCCAGGCGTGGTACTGGCGGGCGGCTTCTTCCAAGACCCATTTCCCGATCGTAACGATAATCCCGGTATCCTCGGCGAGCGGGATGAATTTGTTCGGCGGGATCATTCCCAGCGTCGGGTGTTGCCAGCGCAGCAGCGCTTCCAAACCCACGATTTCGCCGGCGACAGTCACCTTCGGCTGATAAAACAGACGCAGCTCATTGTTCGTCACCGCCTGCCGCAGCGCACCTTCGAGTTCCATGCGCTCGGCGGTGCCTTCACCCATATCGGGGGTATACGGCTTTGCGCCGTTGCGGCCGGCGTCTTTGGCGCGATAGAGCGCCAGGTCGGCATTTTTCAGCAATGTCATTGGATCCTGCGCGTCGCGCGGATAAGCCGCCGAACCGATGCTGATGGTGACAAACTGCTTGCGATTCTGCAGATCGATCGGCGACTTAAACTCATCGACGAGCGACGCGGCGACGATGGCTGCGTCATCCGGATGTGCGAGCGTGCCGAGAATGACCGCGAACTCGTCGCCGCCCATACGCGCCAGCGTGTCGCAGGTGCGCAGCCGAGCGCGAAGCCGGTGGGCGACCTGGCAGAGCATCTCGTCGCCGGCCTGGTGGCCGTAGGTGTCGTTGACGTACTTAAAGCGGTCCACATCGATCAACAGCACCGCCGACGACGACGCCGTCCGCGCTGCGACCGCCATCACTTGCTCGAGCCGATCCTTAAACAGCGCGCGGTTCGGCAATTGTGTCAGCGCATCGTGCTGCGCCTGGAAGGTGAGTTGATCGGTCAACTGATTATGTTCAACCGCGACGCTGGTTAGTTCGCTGGCGAGTTTAAGCATCTCGACCGCCGACGTATGCGGGCGGGCGTTATCCGGGCGGTAAAGGCTGAACAGACCAGCCGCCTCGCGCTGCCGCGAGCGAATCAGGATTGACCAGCACGACCGCAGCCCGGTCGCTTCCACCGCCGGCCGCAGTTCCGCCCACGCGGGGTCGGACATCAGATCGCACACGATGATGCGCTCGCTCGACGCCGCTGCCAGCGTGCCGAAGCGGGCGATGAGGTTGTACAATTGCTTTTCAATGGATGAGGCGATCGTCGGTGGAAGACTGGGCGCGCAGTGATAAGCGATCCCTTCGCTGAGCATCACGCCCGCGGCAGACGCGTTGGGTTCCTGCCGCTCGGCGGCCTCGATCAGCGTGCGCAGAATCTCCTGAAGCGGTCGCCCTTGCGCGATCATCTCGAGGACATCAGCGCGGATCTGCTCGCGATCCTCCATCTGCTTGCGCGGCGTGATGTCGCGCGCCGAGGCGTGAATCTCCCGGATCTCGCCGGTGGCGGGATTGATCAGCGTGCGGCAGGTGGATTCGAGCCAGACATAATTCCCGTCGCCGCGCAGGAATCGGAACGCGACTGTTCCGGTCTCACCGGCGGAGCGCGGCGTGACCCAGCAGGCGCGCACTGCATCCGCATCATCCGGATGAATGAACTCCGTCACGGCTCGGCCGAGCAATCGGTCCGGGGAATAGCTCAGGATCGCGCCGCACGCCGGCGAAGCGTAGAGATACACGCCCTGCGGATTATGACGCGAGATCGCATCGGACGAATTTTCCGCCAGCACGCGGAAACGCTCCTCGCTCTCCTGCAGCGTCAGCGCTTTCTGGGCCAGCAGGTCCATCAGGCGTTTGGTGTTCAATGCCGCGCGAACCCGCGCCCGCAACTCGGCCGGGTCGAACGGCTTGGTTACATAATCGATCGCGCCCAGTTCCAGTCCATGCAGTTTCTCATCGGTGGATGAAGCGCCGGTCAAAAAAACGATCGGAATATCCGCGGTGGCTGGGTTGCCTTTGAGGCGCGAGCAGACTTCAAACCCGTCCTGCCCGGGAAGATCGACATCCAGCAGAATCAGGTCGGGGTGGACGATCGGAACCTGCGCGAGCCCGTCCTCGCCATCGAGGCAGGAGTGAAACTCGATCGGCTCGTCGGCAAGCCAGACTTTCACGAGATCGTGAATGTCCTCCGAGTCATCAATGATCAACAACTTCTGATTTGTCATTTTTCTCCACCGCGATGTTGTATCCCTCGACCTGGCGAATGATCGCCACCAGCTCATCGATTCCGGCCCGTATCTCGTCGCACTGCGCCGATGCCTTGATCATCGCTTCTGCTTTGGCGGCGGTCTCTGTGATCAGCGGGAATCCGTATCCCGTGCCGGCGCCCTTGAGCTGGTGCACCGTCCGCCGAAGGTCATCCATCTGTCCCTGCGAAATTTGTGAGATCAGCGAGTTAACCCGCTCGGGCAACCGCTCGACAAACCCCTGGGTCGCTTTCTTCATCGCCATCGCAACCGCACAGGTGCGGCCGCCACTGGAGGTGATCACGCGGGCGGGTTTTGGTAGCCGCTGGGGCGCGATCTGTTCGGGCGGCGTGCGCTGCGGATGAGGCGGCTCGGGCGTCAAGACCGAGACCGGGTCAATCCCGCCATTGGCGGCGCGCAGGCGTTCTCGTTGGATCGTCTGCAAGTACCCCGATACTGTGCGCAGCAATAATTCGCGGTCGATCGGCTTGGTGAGGTAGTCCGTGCAGCCGGCCTCGATGCACTTGGCACGGTCGCCGCTCATTGCATGGGCGGTCAACGCGATGATGGGCAATGTGAAGCCGCGTCGACGCAGTTCGCTGGTCGCGCCGTAGCCATCGAGTTCGGGCATCTGCATGTCCATTAGGACCACGTCAAACGGCTCGCTCTGCACGCGCTCCAGCGCGATACGGCCGTTCTCGGCGAGCACGACGTCTGCGCCGGCCATCGACAGGTGCATCATCAGCAACCGCTGGTTGTCGATCCCGTCCTCGGCGAGCAATATGCGCCCGCTCAGCGCGATCTGCTCGGAGTCGGCGGGGTGGGTTGCAATACCGAGTACCGATTCGGACAAGCCTTCGCGCATGGTCGCGCCATCCAGCGATCCGGCGTCCACCCACACCGTGAAAGTGCTTCTTTTGCCATATTCGGATTGCACCGCGACATCGCCGCCCATGTAGTTTGCCAGGCGTTTGCTGATCACCAGGCCCAGCCCGGTGCCGCCATACTTGCGGGTCATCGATTCATCCGCCTGCACGAACGGTTTGAACAATTTCGCCAACTGCTCGGGGGTCATGCCGATCCCCGAGTCGGTGATGTCGAACCGCGCGCGGTCGGCGCCGTCCACCTTCTCCACCGACACTTTGAGTCGAATATCTCCGCGGTCGGTGAACTTGATCGCATTGGCGGTCAGGTTCATCAGGACCTGCTTCAGGCGTGTCGGATCCGTACGCACTTCGACGGGGATCGGACCGACAAAATCCACGGTCAATGTCAGGTTCTTTATCATCGCCCGCGGCCGGAGCATGGAGACCACCTCCACCGCAGTTTGAGCGATATCGCAGGGAATCTTTTCCACCGTCATCTTGTCGGCCTCGATCTTACTGATGTCGAGGACGTCGTTGATCAGGTCCATCAGGTGGCGGGCGTTGCGGCGCACCACCTGCAGGCAATCGATCCGGTCGGACATCGTCTGCTGCGGCGAGAGCATCAGATCGGCGTATCCGAGAATGGCGGTCATCGGCGTGCGTATTTCGTGGCTCATATTCGCCAGGAAATCGCTCTTGGCGCGATTGGCGGCCTCGGCGCGGTCGCGGGCGGCGGAGAGCTGCGTGTTGGTGGTGCTGAGCTCTTCGGTGCGACGAGCGACTTCATCTTCGAGATGATCACGATGCGCCGCCAACTGGGTGTTCTGCAGTTCGATCTGTTCCAGCATGCCGTTGAAACAATCAACCAGCGTGCCCAGCTCATCGGTGCCGGTTTTGACCGCGCGGGCGGAATAGTTGCTGTTTTCGGCGATATCGCGGGCGGTCTGCGCCAAGCTCAGGATGGGCGTGGTGATCACGCCCTGCAGTCGGCTGACCACCAGCAGCGACGCGCTCAAGCCGGCCACGAGCACGACCAGCAGCGCCGCGGCATAGGTGCGAATCCGGTCATACAGCCGGCTTAAGTCCGAACAGATGCGGATCGTGCCGATCGGCTTCTGGTCCAGCATGATGGCGCGGGCCACGACCATCGAATCGGTCCCGATCTGCGGGCTCCCGACCATCACTTTGTTGATCCACGCCGAATCCGCGACCCCCTTGCGCCTGTAGTCGGCCAGTTCCGCGCCGGTGCGATCGCTAATGCTCGCGCTCATGATGCTGCGATCCAGGTGAAGCGACGAAAGCGCCTCATTGGCCGACTCGCGGTCCGCGAACTGGATCGCCGCGGTGCAATTGGCGCCGATGACGTCGGCGGAGGTCGTCAGATCTTTCACGATGATGCTGCGGAAGGTGATGTAGTCGTAGGTCGCGAACGCCGCGCATGCGACCACCAGCGCTACGCCGCTGATCACGGTCGTGATCAGCATGAGCTTGCGGCGAATCGGCAGGTCTTTGAGCAATCGCATGGTCATCCCTTACTTCTTATAAATCCGAGCCAACTTCAGCAGTTTGGAACTGATCTTCAGCCGGCGCTGCTCCGCCGGCTGGGTGCTGACTTCGAATCGCACCTTCTTGTCTTCGGTGTAAAACCGGAAGATCCCGCCCAATGGCAGAAACGCATCGCTTTCACCGACGGTGAGAATGGGTCGATCCCCCACCAGTCGCGGCAGCTTGTTGATCACCGCGCTCTCCTCGGTGAGCGGCACAAACAGGATCTGACAAGGTCCGATCACCGAGCCGACCTCATAGCGCCGTACAACAACCGCGCGTGAGCCGACCCGCTTGCCCTCCATTGCTTGCTCCAGAGCGCCGTTGAATGGATCCTTCCCGAGCACCGCCACGACAAACGGCGCGTCAGCACTCGCGAAAGCGCCTTCTGGCCATTCAATAAATTGCGTGAAGTTATAAATGAATGCCGCCTTCACCTGGTATTCGCGCGACGGCTCCGCCGCCGACACGGTCGCCGCCATCAGCAGCACCGTGGCGATCATTGACAGCCACTTCGGTTGTCCGGTGGTACAGCTCATTCAGTTCACAATCCCATTTCTGTTGACTCACCGATTACGACGCCCGACGTCCAGGCATCCGGGGCGTGCAGCGCCCACGCTGCGGCAATCCCTGCCGTCACGGAGCGACGCGTCCAGACCGTCGCACGGGAAACATTCTTTTCAATGGGTCCGTTCGTAATCTCTATGTTCATGAGGTCTTCGAGACTGAGCTTGGTTAGGTCTTTAAGGACCGGTAACACGGGCACGACGCCACGATCCCCGGCGTCGCCGGTGACGTCGCCAGCGACCGGCTGTGATGCCGGGGCGGCATCTACCGTGGTTGCGAGCGTGATAGTTGAGTTGAACAGCACGCCACAAATCGTGACGGCCGCCGCTCGATTGAGTTGTCGGTTCACTGAGAACCTCCCTTACACGATCTGTTCGCCCGACCAGGAGCGACTTACAGACAGTGCTTGGTCACGACGTGCTCTTAAGAGGAGGAACCGCCGTTCCGCCTGTCTGTGACTTCTATACCGTCCGTCTCGTTATCTCATCGGAGAAACGGGCGGCCTATCTAATCCAATCTTTAGGTTTGGTTGGATGGCAGGAGTGCAGGGGGAGACTACAGCGCGCTTGGTCCGATATTAACTGAGCCAGACCGCTGCCACGGCCCGCCTACAGCTAACTCCGTATTCCCGGAATAATTGAGCGATTAAAATATCGGACGTGCCAGCTACGGTCGCGACGCGAACGGCTCAACATCAGGTTCCGGCCTTTCAGCCTCGCGACACAGCGCGCCGACGCCGCAGCATGCCGATCGCGCCCAGGCCAAGCACGCCAAGCATCGACGGTTCGGGCAGCGGCCCGGTCTGCGAGGAGAAGCCCGTGTCGATCAACGCGTAATCGCTGCCATTGACCGTGCCATCGTAATTCACGTCACCGTAGAACCAGCCGGTGCCGCCGCCGGAGAAACCGGTGTCGGCCAATGCGTAGTCGCTGCCGTTGACGACGCCATCGAGGTTCGCGTCACCGCGCCACGTGTATTTCACCAGGACCGATGTTGTCGGATTCGGCACAGCGAAGCCCGAGAGGCTCGTGACCTGTCCGCCGGTGGTGGCGCCGTCGATCACAGCCAGCATCGTGCCGTTGAGCCCGATACCGCCGGCACCTTGAGCGATCACCTCGGCCGAGGTGATGCCGGTTCCGTCGCCGCCGAAGCCGAGAAGCGGCAATCCACGCTTCACGTTCGCCAATACCGCGGCGTACACGGTCGTGCCCAGGCCGTAGTCGACGACCAGATCATTGTCCATCAGTTCGAGCTTGCTCGTCGCGTCGATCGCCAGGGAATCCACTTTGGTAACTCCGGTCGCGCCGCCATTGGTGGCGATATTCATCACTGCGCCGCCGGCCAGCGAGAGCGTGCCCACGCGAGCGCCTTGGGCACTGTTGACCGTCCCGTTCGTCACGTTCACAGTGCCGGTTCCGGTGAAGCGTTGCGCCGTAGAGAAGTCGGTCACAGCGGACGGGGATATACGCAGAACGCCGTCAACCGTCACATCGCTTGTCGGTGAGCTGACTGTGAAGTAGGTCGCGTCCCCGGTGCTGCCGACCGCGAACGAGCCGCTGTTGACGATGAGCGTGCTGTTCGATCCGCCGGTCGGCGTGTGTGCGGCCGAGACGCGCAACTCGCCGCCATTCACCATGGTGGGCCCGTAGTAGGAACTAGCGCCGGCGAGCGTCCACGTGCCGGCATCAAATTTCGACAATGCCGTGCGGCCAACGCCGTTGCTAAAACCACCGGTTACCAGGCCGGAACCGGCGCCGCGCAGGAATAGCGGCCGGACCGTCGTGGGGCTGAACGTATCTTCAACCGAGATGTTCCCCGAAAGCGTCAGCAATCCGGCATCGGACTGGATCTGCAGCACCGTGCCAGTATCCGCGTAGAGCCCGATGTTGCCGTAAATTGTGTTAGTCCCGGCCTGGTTCAGGATATGCGAAATGGAAGCCGCGCCGGTCGGCTTGCTCAGCAGTTTAAAACCCTCGGCCGTATTCACACCACCGGGAAGAATCAACTGGCCGGCCGCATTGCCGATCGTCGTGCCGGAGGCGATGTCGCCAAGCCCGGCGCTATCGAGAATCTTCAACTGCCCCAGCGCGAACGTGTGGCCCGTGTACGTGTTTGGTTTCTCGAACGTCACGACGCCCGCGCCCCCGGTGATCACAGTGCCGGAACCGGCGATCACACTCTTCATCGATGAAGCCGCGGCCGGGCTGAACATCAACCCGCCGACGCTGGCGTTGGTGCTGTTGAGACTGGAAGTCAGCACGCCGGTGCCGAGATCAACATTGCCCCCGATCAGCAATCGGCCGGTGGCGCCTTGGACCGTGACAGGTATGTTTGTCGATGTCAACGACGCCGAATTCTGTAATGAAAGGATCGCGCCGTCATCCACGCCGATAGTCGCCGCGGTGGCCGCGGT
>JACMML010000136.1 GCA_014379105.1 Phycisphaerae bacterium | reverse complement strand
TCGGCAATGCGCTTAAGCACGACGCCACGCTTCTCACCGGCGGCGAACCAGTCGGCCAGTGCGTGCAGGCGACGCTGATGGAAAACGTGCCGCGGTCGCACCCGTTCTACAGTGACGAAGCCTTCGCGCCGGTCGCGATCCTTATTCCGTACGACACGTATGAGGAAGCGCTCGGAATCGTCAATGATTCGGCGTTCGGGCTGCAGGCCGGCGTCTTTACGCGCGATCTCTCGCGGGCGATGACGGCGTTCCATGAAATTGAGGCCGGATCGGTATTGATCAACCAGACACCGACGTTCCGTATCGACAACCTCCCCTACGGCGGCGTTAAAGACAGCGGCGTCGGCCGCGAAGGACCGCACTGGGCGATTGAAGACATGACGGAGCTGCGTACATTGGTGATCAAGCAATGAATGTTTGTGGCACGGGCGACCAGCCCACGATTCAATATAACATCATGGTCTGGTAGCCCATGCCACGGTGCCGGCAGCGATAGCGACAACAAATGGTCGAATTCAGAAACATCACCAAACGCTGGGGCTCATTCACCGCCGTTGATCAGGTTGATCTGAAGATCAATGCCGGTGAGTTCCTCACGCTGCTCGGGCCTTCGGGTTGCGGCAAGACGACGATGCTGCGAATGATCAGCGGCTTTGAAACACCCACCAGCGGCACCATCCTGCTTGACGGGCAGGACGTCACGCTCGCGCCGCCGTATCGGCGCGCGGTGAACCAGGTGTTTCAGAGCTACGCGCTGTTTCCGCACCTGAGCGTGCGGGAGAACATCGAGTTCGGATTGCGCATGAAGAAGGTCGGGCGCGACGAGATGGCGCAGCGGGTAAACGAAGTGATTGATATGGTCGTCCTCACCGGGATGGAGGACCGTAAGCCCGGCCAACTCTCCGGCGGGCAACGCCAGCGCGTCGCGCTGGCGCGCGCTATCGTCAATCGGCCGAAGGTACTACTGCTTGACGAGCCGCTTTCGGCACTGGATGCCAAGTTGCGGCACGCGATGCAGGTGGAGCTCAAGCGGCTGCAATCAAAACTTGGCATCACGTTCATTTTCGTCACCCACGATCAGGAAGAAGCGCTGACGATGAGCGATCGGATCGCCGTGATCAATAAAGGCCGCATCGAGCAGCTCGGCGGAGTGGAGGAGATCTACCATCGGCCGAAGACGACGTTCGTCGCAAATTTCATCGGCGAGGCTAACATCGTCAATGCTGTCGTGCTCGGGCGCGATCAGGGGTGCGTGCGCGTGCGCGTCGAAGGCGGGCTCGAACTCGAGGTGGCGACGGAAGATTTCCCGACCGGCCCGATGGCGGCGCTGGTTTCCATCCGCCCGGAGAAAATCAATGTCACCAAGACACGGCCCGACGGCGAAAATGTGTTTGAGGCGACGGTGATCGAGGAGCTGTTCAAGGGCGCCACCGACGAACTCAATGTCCGAACCGACGGCGGCCTGGAACTGACAATTCTCGTCGCCAACGAAGGCCTGATGGAAGTGGCGATTCACGCGGGTGAGAAAATCTGGTGCCAGGTACACCGCGGCGACGCGGTGCTGATTGAAGAGGCGTGAGTGTGCGGTCGTATTTACCGCTTGAGAGAGGTTGGTTTCGTTTATGATGTATCTCCAGATCCCACTGACGTTCATTGTTTTGCTTTCTCTGACGATCTGCTCGATCGCTGCGCCTGCGCGGGCCGCGGAGTCGGTGGATATTTCAGCGCTGGACCTGACCAAAATGGAGCAGGAGTGGGGACGGCCGCGGGTTAATCTTTCTGTCGATGGCAATCCTCTGCGGATTGGCGGTCGTGAATTCACCAACGGCATCGGCTCGCATGCGGCCAGCGAATTATTCATTGATCTTGGCGGCGCGGCACAACGTTTCACGGCCGGCGTTGGCCTGGACGATGAATCCGGCAACGAGCAACAGGGCGCGATATTCCAGGTGCTGGGTGACGGAAAGGTGCTCTGGACCAGCAAGACGTGCAAGCCCGGAGAACCACCGCAGCTAGTCGATGTGGATCTTGTGAATGTGAAGACCCTCGCGCTGATGCTGACCTCCGCATACGACAACAACCGCTATTGCCATGCCAACTGGGTTGACGCCAAAATCCTCTACAACGGGCGTCGCCCGGCGACGATCACCTTTCCCTCGCGCCCGCCCGAAATCCTGACTCCGCCGGCCCCATCGACCCCGCGCGTGAATGGACCGACCGTCTTCGGCGTGCGGCCGGGCAATCCGTTTCTCTACACCATCCCGGCAACCGGCGATCGACCGATGAAGTTCGCGGTTGATGAACTGCCCGCGGGTTTAACGGTGGATGAATCCACCGGCCGAATCACCGGCGCTATCGCCGCGCGCGGCGAGTATTACACGACGCTCCGCGCCACCAACGCACTCGGCACGGCCGAGAAAAAGTTCCGGATCGTCGCCGGCGATACCATCTCCCTCACGCCCGCGATGGGATGGAACAGCTGGAATGTATGGGGCGACCAGGTCGATCAGGAAAAAGTCATCCGCGCCGCGCGGGCCTTGGTGAAATCCGGCCTGGTGAATCACGGCTGGACGTACATCAACATCGACGACGCCTGGCAGAGCAAGCGCGGCGGCGAGTTCAACGCGATCCAGCCGAATGGAAAGTTCCCCGATATGAAAGGGCTGTGCGACGAGATTCACGCGATGGGGCTGAAAGTCGGCATCTATTCCACGCCGTGGGTCGAATCCTACGCCGGCTATATCGGCGGCTCGGCCGAGAACCCGGAGGGAACGTGGGAGAAGGACAAGACCCGCGCACCCAAGAATCGCCGTGTGCTCCCTTTCCACCTCGGCAAACATTCCTTCGCCAAAGCCGACGCGCAGCAGTGGGCGGCGTGGGGGATCGATTATCTGAAATACGATTGGGCGCCGATCGATGTCGCATCCGCCCGGGAGATGTATGACGCGCTGCTCGGCACGCGTCGCGACATTGTCTACAGCCTCTCGAACAACGCGACCGCAAACGTGTTAAGTATAGCCGGCGAGCTGTCCAAGTTCGTCAACTCCTGGCGCACCACAAATGACATCGTGGATACCTGGCGCAACATGTCCAACATCGGCTTCAACCAGGACGCCTGGGCACCGCACCAATCGCCCGGCCACTTCGGCGATCCGGACATGCTCGTCGTCGGCTATGTCGGCTGGGGCAAACCGCATCCGACACGGCTCACGCCCGACGAACAGTATTCACACATCAGCCTCTGGTGCCTGCTCGGTTCGCCGCTGCTGATCGGCTGCGACATGGAGAAGCTGGACGAGTTTACGATCAGCCTGCTAACCAACGACGAGGTGCTGGCGATCAATCAGGACCCGCTCGGCAAACAGGCGGTGCACGTCAGCCGGGGTGAAAATGTCCACGTCTATATGAAAGAGCTCGAGGACGGTTCGCGCGCCGTCGGCCTGTTCAACACCGGCCCGACCGAAGCCACCTGCACCGCCGGCTGGTCGGACCTGAAGGTATCGGGCAAACAGACCGTCCGAGACTTATGGCGGCAGACGGACATCGGCGTGTTTGAGAAGCAGTACGAAACTACGCTACCACCGCACGGCGTGCGGCTGCTGCGGATAACGCGAGCCCCGTAAATTTAGTCAATACGCGACGCAGGCTTCGCAACCACGCCAGTTGCCAGAGTGGATCTTAAACCAAGACTTCCACTGCGATTCTCGCGACGTCCGTGTTATCCAGCTTCGTCGTATCGTGACCGGCGCCGCCGTTGATGCTGTCGGCGCCGTTGAGGCCGTTGAGGATGTCGTTGCCTGATCCGCCGTAGAGGGTGTCGTTGCTCGAGCCGCCGATGACGGTGTCGTTTCCTTCGTCGCCGGAGACGATATCGGGGCTGCCATCGCCGTTGATCGAGTCATTGCCCAATTGGCCGAAGAGGCGGTCTTTTCCGATGCCGCCGGAGATGGTGTCGGCGTCGTCGCCACCAGCGACGCGATCGTTGCCGCCGCGGCAGGATACGGTGTCGCGGCCGGCGCCGGCGTTGATCACATCCGCGCCTTCGCTGCCGATGAGATTATCGTTGCCCGCACCGCCATCGAGGTAAGACCCAATCGTGATTCCGGTCGCGCCAAGCTCAATGACATCGTCTCCGTCAAACCCGTAGGCATTGATCTCGTTAACCGTTCCAACCGCAAATGCCCGGCTGGTGCGGTTCACGGTCACCACATAATTGCTTCCCTTGCGGCCGACGCTGATGCGGTCGTTGAAGCTGGTGCCGTTGACGATCAGCACGCCGGCGGACACGGATGCGAATGATCGCACCGTCGCGGTGCTGGTGGCGCTGGCGTACGCGCCCAGATTGCCGTTGATATCGACCGTGATCGGATACGCGCCTTCATTGCCCGAGGCCGAGTAGGCATGCGTGCCGTAGACCGAATAGGTGCCGCGCGAGTTCTTTGAGACGCTACCGCTGGTGACCGAGCCGTCGCCCCAGTTGATGCTGGCGGTGAAATTGCCGGCCACGTCGCGCCGGTCGCTGGATCGGAATGTCGCGACGGGGACGCCTTTGTTGGTCGCGCCGCTGGTGGCGTCAAAGCTCACGCCTGATGCCGAAATCGGGCTCTCGCCGACCGCGATGGTGATCAGTTGAACGTCATAAATGCCCTGCAGCGGCTGGCCTTGCGTGGCATTGGTGCTGCCGCGCGTGCTTGCGTTGGGGGCGCGGACGCCGACGTACAGCGTGACCTTCCCCTTAGCGCCATTCGCGGGTGCGTCGATAGTCAGCAGGCCGGTTGCCGGATCGAGATTGGCGGTGATGCCCAGCTGATTGTCGACGAATTCGCCGCCGAACTGGACGGCGTCTCCTTCGCGATCGCTGGCGGTCAACTGGATTTTGATCCGCGTCTTGACCGGGACGTAATACACCTTGGCGTTGGAGGTCAGAATCGGCGGGCTGTTAAATTGGTCGGCAACACCCGTCACCGTGAAGCTTCGCGAGAATGTTCCTTCGGAGCCCGTCGCGGTAACGGTGACCGTGCCGCTGGCGATCGACCCGAGCTTCACCGCCAGCACGGCGTCGGTTTTATTCTCCACCAGGCGGACGCTGGTGATCGTGACGGTGGAATTGGGTTTGCCTGCGCCGTCAACCGCGACATCGCTGATTGAGTTGCGCGTCGTCTTACCGCGAACCAGCTGCCCGAAGACCGTGTGGTTGAAGTCGAGGAATCGCTGCGCGCCTTCGGTGATGAAGAACTGGCTGCCGTTGGTGTCCTTGCCGCTGTTGGCCATCGCGAGCTGGCCGTCGCCGGTTAGGCTGGCGGCGGGAGTGAACTCGTCATCAAACTTAAAGCCCGGCCCACCCGAGCCGTTGCCGGCGGGATCGCCTCCCTGGATCACAAAATTATTCAGGATGCGGTGGAACGTGAGTCCGTCATAATATCCGGCCCGGATCAGGCCCTTGAGGCGGCGCACAGTGTCGGGCGCGACATCATCAAACAACTGGAACACCATCGGGTCCGAATACCCTTGCACACGCATTTCAATGAACGAATTCTTCGCCGACCGGAACGTGGCCGTCACCTGGTTGGAATTGTCCGAGACGGTGTAGACCAGTTTGTCGCCGTGGTCATAGGTGGCGGTGATGGGGATCTGCACCGTGTTGTTCACCGGGACGCTATACGCCGGGATGACATCGATCGACGGCGCGTGCAGCAGCCGGCGCGATTCCAAGGTCTCTAATGCGGCGATTCCAACAGCGTGGTTACGGCTAGTCACGATTCAAAGCTCCTTATCAAATCCCAGGCAACAAAATCATTGTGGCATGGGCTTCTAGCCCATGTTCCAGTCCACACGGGCTGGGAAGCCCGTGCCGCGCGAGGCAATGCTCCAGAGACTGTCACAAACTCAGTTTTACACAGCCCGCCCGGCGGTCAAATTTACGGCTGCTTGCTAGAGACGGTGAGGTTGGCGTTTTGGTTACGCATTGTCAAAGATTAGGGCGGAATAATCAGTCCGATAACCGACGCGATCGGGATCATACCGTTAAATCCCGGCCAATCCCTTCCAACCCCCGTCATTCACTGTTCCCATATCCGCTGGCATGCCCCTTGCCATGGTGTATCCGTCGGAGACACCAAATGACTGTAATCCCGCTAGACGTGCGGAAAACCGCGATCGATCGCCTTCCCCGGGCCAATACCCCGCAGGGATCGCAGCTGAATAGCGCCATTTCTGCGCTACCTCGGCACGGTGACGACCACGTTCCCACACCACAGGACGTCTTGGAAAAAAGTGCCCGCGATCTGGTCGGCCAGACGTTCTTCGGGACTTTGCTCAAGCAGATGCGCGACAGCCCGTTCAAAAGCGACCTCTTCTCCGGTGGCCGCGGCGAACAGGCGTTCGCGCCGATGTACGACAGCATTATGGCCAGCCGACTCACGCAGGGCGCGGGGCAGAAGCTGGTGACCCAGATCGTCCGGAAGTTCCAGAAAGCCGCGGACGCGGCGTACAAGAAGAAGGAGGGGTCACTTGTCAGCACCAATCGCCGAGCTTGAGAAGCTCCTCACCCGCATGCTTGCCGAGCATCGACTGCTGCTGGTGGCGCTGGAAGCGCACCAGTCCGCAATGAAGACGTTTCGCATCGACGATCTCGCCGAAGCCGCCGAAGCGGTCGAGGCGTCGCGAACGCAGTTGGTGCTGCACGAGGCCCGCCGGCGGATCGTGATCCAGCAGATCGTCCGCCTTCACAAGATCGCGCCCAATGCGTCGCTCGCGGAGATCGCCGATGCGTCGCCGCCGCACCGGGTGAACCTGCTGAAGATTCGCGACGAGCTGCGAATGATCACCGCCCAGATCACCCGCAAAACCAGTGTCTCGGCCAAGGTCGCCGGGACGCTCCTCGGCCACTTGAACACCGTCGTTCGCCTGATCGCGGGCGCGGTCCAGCAGGCGGCGGTTTATACCAAGCAAGGCATGCCGCCGGTGACGGCGCGCATCGGCGTCATGGAAGCAGTGGGATAAGGAAACAATCGTCGCGGTAACGCGACACGCACTGAAATGTCTTTAACCGGCGCACTCAACATCGGCAAAAACGCCCTGGCGATCAACCAGGCGGCGATTCAGACGATTGGAAACAATATTTCCAACGTCGGAAACGCCAATTACACGCGCCAGCGCGTCGATCTCGCAACCGCCCGCGACCAGAAGCTGCGCACAGGCGTTTTCGTCGGCAGCGGCGTGCAACTCGACGGCATCCGCCGACAAATCGACGATGCACTGGAAGGCAGACTCCGAAACACCAATTCCGAAAGCCAGGGCGCAGACGTCCAGCAGCAGTGGTTCAGCCGCGTGGAATCTGTCTTTAACGAACTGTCAAATAAAGACTTATCAACACAACTCAGCGGCTTTTTCAACGCATGGAACGGTCTGGCGAACAAGCCGCAGGACCTGGGTTTGCGGCAGGTGGTGCTGCAAAGCGGATCGAGCGTCACGTCGTGGTTCCACCAGATGAGCGGCAACATTCAATCGCTACGCGGCGATCTGAACGACAAGGTCCGTGGCGCGGCAGTCAGCGCCGATCAGCTGGCCAGCAAGATCGCGTCACTGAACGTGGAAATCGCCCGCGCCGAAGCCGGATTAGGCAGCGCCAATGGCCTGCGCGATCAGCGCGATGCGTTGCTCAAAGGTCTGTCGGAAATCGTCGAGATTCGCACGGTCGAACAGGGCAACGGCGTAACGAATGTCTACGTCGGTTCCGATCCGCTTGTCTTTGACGGCCGCTCGCTGGGCGTGACGACTGTGAACGACACCGACGCCGACGGCAACAACTATGTAAAAGTCATTTTCAAATCCAACAACGGCGAGATCAAGTCCGCCAACGGACAACTCGGCGGGTTCGAGAAAATCCGCACCGTGCTCAACGAGACCAATGCCGAGTTTGATGAACTGGCTTCGGCGCTGGCGTTCGAACTGAACAAGGTGCACTCCTCTGGACAGGGATTGGAAGGCTTCACCTCCGTCATCGGCTCGGCCACGCTGACGGATACGACTGTCGCGCTCAATGATCCAGCTTCGGGGCTTCGCCAGGTCCCGGCCGGTGGCAGTTTTGTCGTCCACGTGAAGGACAAAGCCAGCGGCCTCTCAACCAGCACGTTGATCAACATCGATCTCGACGGACAAGGCGCCGATACATCCCTGGACGGATTGATCACCCAGCTCGACGCGGTGGACGGAATCACCGCCGTCAGCAATGGCGGGCGGCTGCAGATCTCGGCCGACAACGCACCGGCGACGGAAATTTCCTTCTCCCAGGACAGCAGCGGCGCGCTCGCGGCGTTGGGCGTGAACACATTTTTCACAGGAACCGACGCGGGCAACATCGAAGTCAGCGCCGCGTTAAAAGCCCGCCCGCAACTGCTCGCCGCCGCCCGGAATGGCGACAGTGGTGACAACCAGACCGCACGCGCCATCGCCGCTCTGGAGACCCAGGCGCTGGCATCGCTCGGGGGCTCGACATTGCAGAGCAGCTACGAAGGCATGGTGAACACCGTCGCGATCCGCTCCACAACCGCCAGCGCCGACGCCGAAGCCTCCGCCGCGGCGCTGGAGACTATGCAAGGACAGCACGAGGCGCTCAGTGGCGTGAGCCTCGATGAAGAGGCGATCAACCTGATGAAATACCAGCGTGCGTTCCAGGGCGCTGCAAGGCTCGTCTCGGTCGTCAACGACATGATGGACACAATGCTCGGACTGGTGAGATGAAATTGATCGATGAGCTTCGCGACTAACACCAACTAATATGGCGATTCTTCCCGCACAACTTTCCCGAGTCAGCAACCAGCTGCGAGCCAACACGTCGCTCAATCAGATCATGCGCACGCAGGCGGACCTGATGCGCGTGCAGAATGAGCTCAACACCGGCCGCCGTCTCAACGCGCCCAGCGACGATCCCGGTGATGCCGCCGTCGCGATGCAGCTGCGCAAGACGCTGGAGAAGCGCGACGGATATTCCACCAATCTCAATCACGCAAAAAACTACCTCAGCAGCGTCGATACAACGCTCGGCGATACGTCCGACCTGCTCCTGCAGGCGCAGCAAATCGCGTCGGCAAACGTCGGCGATTCGGTCACGCAGGCGGAGCGCGAGAATGCCGCGGTCATCATCAAGAACATCTATTCGCAGATGATCACGCTGGGCAATAAGAGCCTCAGCGGGAGCTACCTCTTCGCCGGCGGCAAGCTCGATAAAGCGCCGTTCGAAGAATTCGCCGGCGGCGTGAAATTCGTCGGCTCGACCGACACACTGCAGAACCAGTTTGATGAAACCACGGCTGGTGCGTTCCAGGTGAACGGCGCAGAGGTATGGGGCGCACTCTCGACGCGCGTGGAATCAGACCACGACGTCTCACCCGACCTTCGCCCGACGACGCGCATCGCCGATCTCGGCGGCGCTGCCGACGAAGGGGTGCAGCTCGGGGTGATCCGCCTCAATGACGGCACGACCGAAGGAGATGTTGATCTCAACGGCGCTGACACTGTCCAGGACATCATCGACCGCATCAATAACGCCGCCATCGGCAACATCACCGCGGCGATTAACCCCACCGGCGACGGCATTTCCGTCTCCGCCGGCGCCGGCGATTCAGTGACCGTCAACGATGTCGGCGGCGGGGCGACCGCCGCGACGCTGGGGATCAAATCGCCGGTTTCCCCCGGCGTCGGCGCACCCGTCAACGGGCTCAGCATTAATGCCAGAATCACGCCACTGACGGACCTGACGGCGTTAAACGACGGCGCCGGCGTCGATACTGCCGGGCTGATCATCACCAACGGGACAAAGACCGCGACCATCGACCTCTCGGGCGCGAGCACCGTGGAAGACGTGCTGAACGCGATCAACGGTTCGGGAACCGGCGTGCGCGCCGAGATCAATTCCGATGGCAGCGGCCTGCGGATTCTCAACCCGACCCAGGGCAACGAAATGCGCATCGCCGAGAACGGCGGAACCACCGCGCAGGACTTGGGCCTTCGCAGCTTCGGTCCGCCGACCAAACTGGCGGACCTGAACACCGGGCAAGGCGTTCGCTATGTCGACGGGGCAGACTTCCGCGTCACCGACTCCACGGGCGTGGGGTTTGATGTGGACATCACCATCAATACGCAATCGGTCCAGGACGTGATCGATTCCATCAACACCGCCTCAACGGCAGCCGGCGCGGGCGTGACCGCAAGCTTCGCAGCCACCGGAAACGGCATCGTTCTCACCGACGCCTCCGCCGGCGCAGGAACGATGACGGTCATCGCGTCCAACTTCTCACAATCCGCTGCCGACCTCGGGCTGGATAAGCCCGTCACCGGCGGCGTGATGACCGGAAAAGACGTGCACCAGGTCGAGGCCAAAGGCGTCTTTGCGAATCTCGCGAAGCTGCAAAACGCAATGCTCACCGGCGACCAGAAATCGATCACAGCGGCCGCGGTGGCGCTACAGGAAGATTATGATCGTGTCGTCCGTATTCGCGGCCAGGTCGGGGCGCAGGTCCAGGATGTCGAGCAGCGCCAGGAGCGCCAGCAGGACGAGACGCTCACCACCAAAAAGCTGCTGTCAGAGCTGGAAGAGACCGACTTCACCGAGGCCATCACCCGGTTCTCGCTTTTGCAGACGAGCCTGCAGGCGAGCCTCCAGACCACCGGCAGCACGTTGAACATGTCGCTGATCGATTTTCTGAGGTGAGCTTTGGTCTCTGGCACATCTATTGCTATCTCTACATTCAGTATGGATTGTAATGATATTATAAGCAATCTTTGCGGTAGGGCGCAGAAAATACTGCGCGGTTAGCGCAGCTTGTGCAGGAGATGTGGGCCGGGTGTGGATAAGTCCCGGCGATGCGGTACGGAGTGCCGCGGGAGAAGTTTGCGGTTGAGGCGGGGAGGCAAGTGAGGCGCGGCCCGCGGATCGGGTCGCGTGAATAGGCAGCGTGGATCGGGCGGACACCCGTCACGCGACGGCATCGCTAGCGTGCGATGCCGACAGAGTGTAGCAGCCGGTTTGCCCGCGGCGGATGCCGCAGGCAGAGGGCAACGCGAACGGCGTAGTAACCGGTCGCGGCAAGCAGGTTGGACCCTCAGCCCGCCAGGGATCGGCGGGTCACGCCGGACATAAAGTCCGACGAACACGAAATGGAGTTCGTATGGAGATCGAGACCACACGATTTGGAAGCATCGCGGTCGATGATGAACGTTTGATCACGTTCACCAAAGGCCTGCTGGGCTTCCCGGGTCGCACGAAGTTCGCCCTCATTCAGACCAGTGAAGAAAACTATTTCTTCTGGCTGCAGAGCACGGAGGATCCGAACCTGGCGTTCGTCGTGACTGACCCCACCACGTTCTTTAAGGACTACGAGGTTCCGCTGCGTGAGGAAACGCAACTGGAACTCGAGTTGTCCGATCCGGCCGCCGCCCAGGTCTTTGTCATCTGCAACAAGATTGATGACTGGCTCACGGGCAACATGCTGGGTCCTATCGTCGTGAACGCGGCGAACTGCTACGCGACTCAGGTCGTCCTGACCGAGCGCAAGTGGAACACCAGGCAACCGTTGCTGAAGCTCCAGTCCGAAGTGCTGGCGAAATCCGCCTGATTTATCAGGGTCGGAGCCGCCTTTTTCATCGGACGTCTAGAACCCCGGGACCTCGCCGGCGCGCTGCGATCATTCGTAGCCCCGGCGCCGTGCGGACGATATTTGTCCGTCGGACACCCCGCGATGAGCCTGTAGTGGGCGCATTCGCAAAGGAGCAAGCAATGTTAGTGTTGTCACGTCAGCGCGACGAAACCATCATGATTGGAGACGACATTGAAGTCACTGTCGTCGACATTCGTGGTGACAAAGTCAGGCTCGGAATCACCGCGCCAAAAGAAGTCAGCGTTCATAGAAAAGAAGTTTACGAGGCGATCAAGCGCGAGAACCGCGATGCGGCACAGGTCAAACTGAAGCCCGAAGACATCGCAGGACTCAGCAAAGGCGCCCCAAAACCAGGAACAGACCAGAACAAACAATCGTAGTCTCGATTCGCGGCTTGTCGGGAGCCGCTAACCATTCACGCCGTCGTGCGTGAAGAACCAACGGGCAAAGGACGCCCGTCCCCAACATCAATCATGGAGGATTGAACCATGTCTCGCATCAACACGAATGTTTCAGCACTCACCGCACAACGCGGTCTCAGCCGGTCACAGCAGGCACTCGGTGCCACGCTCGAGCGTCTCTCGAGCGGGTTGCGCATCAACCGCGGCGCGGACGATCCGGCCGGCCTGATCGCATCTGAATCGCTGCGAAGCGAAATCAGCGGCATCAAGCAGGCGATCGACAACAGCCAGCGCGCCGGCAACGTCATCTCCACCACTGAGGCGGCACTGTCGGAAGTGGCCTCGCTGCTGCTCAACGTCAAGGATCTCGTCGTCGGCGCCGCCAACTCCGGTGCGCTGTCCCGCGAAGAGATTGAGGCCAACCAGCTGCAGGTGGATTCGGCGATCGAGTCGATCACCCGTATCTCAAACACCACAACATTCGCCGGCCTGCGATTGCTTGATGGCAGCCAGGATTATCTCACCTCCGGCGCCAGCAATTCCGCGTTCACGCACCTGCAGATCAACCAGGCCAATTTCGGGACATCGGATTTCATCCCCGTCACCGTCGACGTCATCACCTCAGCGCAACCGGCCGAGATCTAGTTCCGCGCCTCTGCCGTCACGACGACGATCACGCTGGAAATCAACGGCAACACCGGCGTCGATACCCTCACCTTCGCCAGCGGCACCGGTGCCGGCTCGATCATCTCGGCGATTAATCGGATCGCCGACGTGACCGGCGTGCAGGCGATGGCGATCAATTCCGCCAACATCAATAGCGGTGTCGAATTCATCAGCACCGGCTTCGGATCGCGGCAGTTTGTCTCGATCGAGGCGCAGATCGGCTCGTTCGACACGGTCGATATCGATGGTAACGACCGCAACCGCGACGTCGGACGCGACGCACAGGCGACGATCAACGGCGCGCTGACGGTGGGTGACGGCCTAAAGGTTAAGCTCAACACATCTACTCTGGACATGGAACTGGAGCTCAATGCCGCGTTCGGCGAGGGCACGCAGTCCTTCGCGATCACCGGCGGTGGGGCGCTGTTCCAGCTCGGCTCGCAGGTCAACGCCAATCAGCAGGTCAACATCGGCATCCAGTCAGTGGCCGCCAACAATCTCGGGGACGGTACGGACGGTTATCTCAATGACCTGGTCGCCGGCGGAACGGCATCGCTTATCGGCGGGAACACCGACCGCGCCAGCCGCATCCTCGAGACCGCGATCAAGCAGGTCTCGGTCATGCGTGGCCGACTTGGAGCGTTCCAGAAGAATACGCTGGAGACGAGCATGAACTCGATGCAGATCGCGCTGGAGAATGTCACCGCCAGCGAGTCGAGCATCCGCGACGCCGACTTCGCCGCCGAGACGGCTCAGCTCACGCGTAACCAGATCCTCACCCAGGCCGGCACATCGGTGCTCGCCACCGCCAACTCCACGCCGCAACAGGTTCTACGCCTGCTGCAGTAAAGAGTCGAGAGTTACAATCTCTACGTCGGCGGGTCTGGGAATTATCTTCCCGGACCCGCTTTGTTTCCCGGCGTCAATCGCGATATGTCTTATGACAATCAATGCACGACGCCGCGACCAGCTTGAACGCCGCGTCGGCTTGTTCACTTCGTGGCGGTCGTTCCGAAAGCGCTTCCTGCAAAGATTTACTCGCCATCTCGGCTTGGCGCATCATGGCTTGGAAGTCTGCCGGCTTTGCTAGAGTCAATTCCATGCGCCCGATCTCGTGCAGGTGCTCTTGAAGCTGCAGCGCCTCGTGCGGCGGATCGAGGTCGGCATGATCGGCCGGCACCTGCCAACCTGCTTTCTGCGACAGCTTCAGGTGATCCATATACTTGTCGATCGCCACCATTGCCTCGGCCATCTGTCCGATCTTTTTCGATTCAACATACTCCACCTGAAGCGCGCTCAGCTCCTGTGGATCGAGCGGGCGCGCGTCGCGTGCTGACTGCCAGAGGCCTTTGTAATTTGCACCGGTACCGAATGTCTGCAACACGGACTCCGCCTGCGCCGGCTGAAGTTGTCCGTTGTAAACGCAAGCAACCGCGACCGCCGCTGCGGAGCGATGCTTGCCGTGATGGCAATGCACGTAGATCGGCCCGGGCAGTTCGCTGATCGCTTTTGCGATCGCCCGCCCGTCGGCACTGCTGACGCCGTCGTAGCCGATGGGGATATGGACATACCGCATTCCGTGTTTGCCTGCGGCTTGGGTATTGGGCCGCGCGCCGTCGACGCTGATGATCGTCTTGATGCCCAGTTTGCTTAGCGCTCCGAATGCCGCATCGTCGTCAGGTTGAGCGCCGGAGACGACCTTCGACGTAACAACGTAGGCGTTGTGCAGGTGCGGATCATTCACGGCCGTGAATGCTTTTGTGACAGGCGGTGGAGTCGCGACATCGCCAGCGGTCGATCCGGCATCCGGGCGTTGACACGATAGCACCGATCCGGCCAAGGCGACGACCAACGCGATCCGGATCAATTGAACAGTCATTTGACCCTTCCGCCAATCCGCACGACGCCCGTCGAGCGCGTGACTAGTCACGAAGTGGAATCAACGCCCGCACACGCGCATCCCGCAGGAATAATCCAAGCCAGACCAGCATGCCAAAAAGAACTTGCACGAAGAATGGCTCGCTAAGCCGCACGTGCGTCGCCACAGCGCCGCCGAGGTATCCGGTCAGGAGGATCGCGCCCAAAACTGCCGTGCGCGGAATGATGTACAGGATGGTGCACGCGAGTTCCACGATACCCAGCGGTACGGAGATATTCTCCGGCCAACCCTGCTGCTTGAAACTTTCAACCACGAATGCCGGGCGCAACAACTTGAACGTGGCACTCGTCAGCAGCATCAAAACCATCAGCGTACTGATGATGTATCCGGCCCAGACCATTTTCTTTGAAACCGGCGCCGCGGACGTGGTTGCTTCCATCATTCATCCGTTTATACGATTTTTGGGTCTCAATTAGAAATTTCCCGGCGCGGATAAAGTGCGACGGGTCCGTTCGCGGAAGCAAGACGGCTTCATTGACTGGCTACTGACTCAGAGACGGCCTTCATCTGCGCCAGACCTTTCTCGAAATCTCGCCCGATCATCTTGTCCATGTTGATGAACAGCCCAAACGCCTTGCAGACAAAATTGTTCTGGCCGGTCATCACCCAGTTCACGACCGTCTGGTCTCCCTGCGGCTGAAACGTGAACTCGGTCTGGTTGGTGCATTTGAACGGGCGCATGAATTGCAGCTTCAGCCGCACCGAATCGCTCGGACGGCTGTCGGTGATCGTCATCATCCCTTCGCCGACCTTGCCGTTGCCCGACCATTTGTAGACCGCTCCCGTGCCCGCCGGCGGACCTTCGCGTGTGGCCGTCATGTTGGGATCGAGCTTCGCCCATGGGGACCATGCATCCCAGTTGCGGAAGTCGTTTACCTGCGTGAACACGATCGGCGCCGGCGCCGCCATCTTGGCAGACCGCGCGATCTGGAACTGCGACGGCCGTGTCGCGACGATCAGTATGAAGATTACGATGACAGCCGCGATCGCGATCAAGGCGTAGAGCATGTTGAATGCCTCCGGTTTATGGGTATCTCGTCAATTCACATCAACGGCTTATAACCTGCCGCGCGCCGTGCGTCAGCGATCTGGCCGTAATGCACCATATTGTGCAGCGCGATCAGCATCAGAGTCTGGCCGAAGGTTTTCATGGCGTCTTCGAATCCCGGCGGCACATCTTTGGGCACTCGGTCGAGCCCGGCATCGCCGATCTCTTCGAGGAGCGTGAGATTCCTCGCGCGCAGTTGCCGATACGTGCTGAGCACCTCGTCGAATGATGGATACAAACTCGCGTCCGGCTTCGGTTCGGTGCCCGGACCGAACAACGGCCACCAGTGTTCGACGGGGTTTTTCGCGCCTTCTGCGCCAAAGAATATCTGCGCAATGCCGCCTTCAATCACGGCAAGGTGTCCCAGAATCCACAGCGGATGATTCCCGCCGCTACCCACGCCGGGCATCGGCTGGGTCAACGGCGCGTCCCGCATGTCGGCTACCAGACGCGCTGTCGCTTCGTCGCTCATCTGCATCGCCCAGCGTACTAATTCGATCGCTTTCATCGCGTGGTCTCCCGTTTTCCAATCGCCCGATCGTGACATACTTACGAAAATCGAAACAACCGCGTCGCACCAATTTAACCCTGCTTGCTCATCCGCCCGGCGAGATCAAAGATGCGCTGCATCTTGTAATCCCAGCCCTTATGCACGTTATCCAGATGCTCGAGTGAGATCAGCCCCATCGCGCGGTGCGTCATCTTCAGCCGCGTCGCGCTGCCTTCGGCAACCAGGCGATACTGCACGTGCGACGCCACGGGGTAGGACATGAACAACGGCCCATAGACTTCCAGCAGCTTCGGCGGCTTGATGACCTGGATGTGTCCCCAGCAATGTCCGGCATTATCCCCCAGGTCGCGGTACCATCGCCCGCCCGGCCAAGGCTCAACTTTCATCGGCATTGGCTCGCCGCCGGGCATCTGGCTTTCCGGACCCATCTCCGCCAACAAGGCGTCGAACACCACGTCCGGCGGCGCTTCGATTAAGCGATCCTTGATGATCTCAAACGATTGAATCGATATTTGTTCGGCCGTGGTGACCATTGCATTGTCCTTTTTAGAAAAATTGTTGTGAGGATTCGGTTCTATGGATTTTTGTCAGGCGCCTTCTCGGCCGCGCGGCGCTGGGCACGTTCCTTGATGCGGTCGAGCTGGTGATCCCAGAAACGCTCGAACGCCTTGATCCAGTCGTGAATTGGTTTGAGCTTCTTACCCTCGACGCGGTACAGCCGTTGACGTCCGTGGCGGCGCATGTTGACCAGCCCAACTTCCTTCAGGACCGCCAGGTGCTTGGAGATCATCGGCTGCGGCCAACCGAGCCGACCGACGATGTCATTCACCGCCAGCTCGCCGCCGCACAGCGTTTCCAACACCAGCCGACGCTTCGGTTCCGCGACGGCATTGAAAGGATCGAGGGTGGTCGGTGCGCGGGCCATGCGTCATTTATATACCCATATAGGAATATGTCAATCTAAAAATCTGCGGCGCGTGCGTGCAGGTTTTCTGGTCTCTGTCGGGGTGAACACGAGTAGCCCTGAACAGGGCGATTGCGATGCACTGGTTGCGGTCGATAAAATTACTCGTGTAAAAGGCGATTTGATGAAAACACAACGAACAATGCAGACCGAATCAACGTACAAATTGGCGAAAGAAGCAGATCTTGTCGCACAGATGTTGGCGGAATTACAGATCAGTGCCAACGACCAGATTTATGGCGACACAACGGACGTAGACAATTCAAAAATCGAGCCCGAATGGGCGGCCGACGACGAAGTATTCATCGGCAGTCTGGTAGGGCTCGAGATGGCTCAAGGCGGCGATGCTTATCGCAGCGCGATCGCTGTCTGACCGCGCAACTTCCGGAGGTGGAACCACACTTGGCCGCCCGCATTCTTCCGCGGTCGGCCAGTGTGCGTTTTTTGAAAAAGTCGAATTAAACGCCGTGGATCCAACGCGCCGGATCAAGCCTCTGAAACAAGCCGCCAGTTCAAGCCGCCCAATCAGATGTTCTTCTTGCGGTAACACAGGACCTGCAGGTCCTGCGTCTTGATGCGGTACGTATCGAGCATGTCTTCCATCCGCATCAATATCCACGGCTGGGTGTAGTTCTCACCGTTCTTGGTGAAGACGATGTCGTCGGCGATGAAGCTGGCCGCGTGGACGGCGTTGCCGCCGGCGTCGGCGAGGAGGATCAGATCGCCGAGCCGGCCGGGCTGGGCGATTTTATAGTAATCCTTCTGAAGCACCTGGGCCGCGTACGCCAGGTCATTCAGGCGATAATCGGGGTCGGGATTGAAAAAGTTAAACGCCGACCAGAAGCAGTCTTCTTTCTCGCCCGAACTCTGTTCCTTCGAGAACGGGTGATTGTAAAGCCGGTCGCGCGCGAACGGCGGGAGCAGAAGCAGCAGATTCACCTTCGGCGTCTCGACGAACCCAGCGACATTGTTGTACCGAAGCGCGCTCAGAAGCGGCACCAGATCTTTCTGCCGCCCGTCAACGCCCCAATACTCGGCCATCGCGTTGATGTCGGTCTCCTTGGTGATGATCGCCCGCGCTATCAAGCTGCGCTTGCGCGAGATTGTTTTCATGAACTTCTGCCGCTCCGCTGGATCGGAAATTGAGCGGACCGCCGGCTCGATATCGGCAAAAAGCAACAGATTGCGTCCGCCGGGGTAGAGTAGCTTCTTGAGCAGCTGCACCGACGCCTCGGAAAGCTCGCTCCCGCGCAGGCGGTGATCGACAATGCCTGGCCGATACCAGTACGGATCGATCACGCGTTGATTGTCCTTAAATTGCATGAGGCGCGAATAGATGTTCTTCCGGGCCTCGGTGCTTATCGCCAGGATGAGCGGGTCACCCGGTTCCACAACACTTCCGTTGGCGACCGTCGACCACTTCGCTTTTTCAAGCTGCTCCAATTGCGGCCGCGTGAGACCGGCCTCGGTGAGGAACGCCATCGCCTGGGCGCGCGAAAAATCCGGAAACGTCCATTTCACCGGCGGGAAATTTTCTGGCGGGACAAACACATACTCATCCGGCAGTTCCAGCACGATCGGGACATGCTCCAGCCGCCCCCACGGACCGGGACGCGATGCTGTGACCTCCAGCGACGCCTGGGTCGTAGCACGGCTGCCGACGATATTTACCGCATCCGGTTGCGTGACCGCCACGCCGGGCGATGTGGTGACTGCCGTCGTAGGCGCGGCCGTATGTTGCGCGGGCGCCGATACGGCAACAACATGGGGTTTATGGAGCAGGATCCAGATGACCACCGACCACGGCGCAACAACCAGACAACCGATGAGAATGGCCATCGACTTGGAAAGATGCACCTGCATCGCAGTGGTGGATGGACGGCTGGTAGAGGCCATAGGCTTGATCAGCGTTGCGTATCTTGGGTGCGTATATCGAGTGCAAAATTGTAAACGATCGCAGACACAGGGAATAGGCTGTCCCCAGTCGCGGTTCCAACTATAGGACAGTATACGCCACGATTGGCGGTTTGGTTGAGACGAAAAGTCTGCTGGTACGCGAGTGGGGGTATGCGTCGCTTAATCCGGCAACTGCTGGAGAGATTTTATTCCTGCAGCGGCAATTTTTATCGGCCGGTATGCAGTAGCGGCTCAGCGGGCACCGAGAACGACAAGCTTTTGGCTGGGCAAATCCGCTTCGGCGATGTGCTCGCGCGCAAACCCCACGCACGCCCGCTCGATCTCTGCCATCATCTGGACCAGGAACGCCCGCGTGCCCGGCTCGGAGGCGCTGTTCAGCAACTGCTGACTCATCGCACGGACCCGCTGGAAATTCCCGCGTACCCCGGCGTCAGGGCCTTCGACGCCCATCGGATCGTTCGAGAAAAAGCAGAACGCCCGCGTCTCGACGATTTTCAGGCCTGCTTGGGCAATAATCTGCTCGAATTCGTACCGGCTGCGCACCATCATCCATTGGGTGCGCATCGAAACGCGCGGCAGATATTCGGTCGTAACGATTCGGCCGCCGGGCGCCAGGTGATTGCACAGGTTGCGGACCGCCTGCACGTAGCGGTCATTTTCAGGGATGTGGAATAGAACATTTGCGATATTGATCAGGTCAAATCGAGCGAACAGGTCGAGGTCCGGCTTAGTGATGTCACAGACGTCAAACTTCAGCTCCGTTCGCGGTGTTGAGGGGTACCACCGGTTTAATAGCCGCACCGCGGCGGCGGCGAAATCCACGCCCATCAGGCTTTTTGGGCGAAAGTGTTTGGTGAAAAAATCCACCCACCGCCCCGAACCGCTGCCGACATCGAGAATGCGGGTGTCTTCGGTGACCAGCTGCAGGTCGGCGATCAGTTCCCGGTAAGCCGGGTAGAGGACTTCGTCTTCCACCGGCGAGCTGTACCGCAAATTCTCGCGCGACTCCGCGGATTCATCGGTTTTTTGCCAGTTTGATTCGTAATGCTTGCGAATATCGTCCTGCAGCATCGCCATGCGGATTCTCCATAAGCGGGTCTGCTGGATGTATCGACCACAAGCCGTGGGGTTCTAAAACATTAGCGGACGTGAACAGAGATGCGGCAGATTATTGACCCGGCAGCCATGCTTCCAGGCTCAGCCGCCGAGGATTGCATC
>JACMML010000135.1 GCA_014379105.1 Phycisphaerae bacterium | reverse complement strand
GCCGTCGATGACGCCAAGCATGGTGCCGCTGAGCCCGATGCCGCCAGCGCCCTGCGCCTGCACCTCGGCCGACGCGATGCCCGTGCCATCGCCACCGAAGCCGAGCAGTGGTATGCCGGACTTGACTTGGGCAAGCACCGTCGCATACGGGGTCGCGTTAGCGCCGTAGTCGACGATCAGATCGTTGTCATGCAGCTCGAGCTTGCTGCCCGCTTCGATGTTCAACGCATTGAAGTAGTTGACACCGCTGGCCATGCCATTGACGGCGACCGAGACCGTTGAAGCGCCGGTAACTGCCAATGTGCCCTGCCGCACTCCTAGCGAAGATGCCAAGGTGCTGCCGCCGGAGACATTGGTGGTGCCGGTGCCGGAGAGGCCGCCGATCGTGCCGCCGGCCGTGGTGGAGAGCGTGCCGTTATTGGTCGAAGCGCCCGTGATGGCAAGCGTGGTCGTATCCATCACAGCGCCAACCCCTACCGAGAGGCCGCCTTGTGCGACACTGCCGGCCGTCAGCGTACCGCCGGTGACGGAAGTGGTTCCCGTGCCGGTGATTCCGGTGAGGGTTCCGCCGGCGGAGGTCGACATAGACCCGTTGTTGGTGATGCTCGAGACACTGTTCAGCGTCGAAGCGCCAACGGTACCGGTTGAAGCGACAGTCAACAGTCCGCTACCGGTGACGGCGTACGGGCTGTTCGCATTGTGCGTGCCGGTGACGTTGAGCGTGCCGGCATTGACGGTCGTCGTTCCCGTGTAGGCGTTGACGCCACCGACAGTCAGTACGCCCGTGCCAAGCTTCGTCAGACCAGCCGTGTTGCTGGCGTCGATTCCGCCGGTGTACGAGACGTTCTCACTATTGGTGTCGACCAGAATCGCCGAAGCACTGTTCTTGATGCGACCACCGTAGTCGCCGGTGTTCGCGGCGGTGTGCTGAAGGGTACCGCCACCGAATGTGACGTTGCCCGTGCTACCGATTGCGCCAGCACTGCCGAGGCTCAATGTGCCGGCCTTTACCGATGTGGTGCCCGTGTACGTGTTCGCTCCGTCCAGAATCAGCGTTCCACCCCATGCGGCTACGCCCAGGGCGTTTGCGCCGCCATTGGTGTCGCCGATGTTGCTGGAGTAGGTAAAGGTTCCGGGGGTCGTGGCGTCGAGGCCGATGCTCGCGCCGTTGGTGAACCCGCCGGTCGGCGTACCGAGTGCTTTGAGCATGTCGATGTCAGTGCTGGTGAACTCACCGGCACCGCCGACATTGAACGAAGCGATCGCACCGGAATTCACCACCAGATTGGCGGCGGTCCAGTTACCGGTATTGGCATTGTACAGCGCGACACGCTGGCCGAATTGCAACGTACCGATGCTGGCGGTCGTGGTGCCGGTGTAGGTGTTGGTCCCACTCAGCGTGGTGCGGCCGGTGCCGCTGTGCACAACCGCGCCCGGTCCGGATATTGCGTTGGAGACGACTGATGCCGCGTCCGAACGATTCAGGCCAAGCGTTGCGTTGTTGACCACAGGTCCGACGCCCAGTGTGCCGGTGATCCCACCGCTGCCGACCGACAATACGCCGGCACTGATCGTGGTGGTGCCATCGTAGGTGTTCGTACCCGCGAGGGACACGGTTCCTATGCCGGTCTTGATCAGACCGCCATCCGGTAAGCCCGTGCCGTGCAGCAGATTAGCACCGACCGTGATGGCAAATCCGTTGTCGTTAATGCGAGCACCGCCGAGGTCCACAAGTGCGGTGAGCCCGGTGAGAGCCGGCATGAACGCCGGGTTACTGGCAGTAGCGCCCAACAAGCCACCGTTAAAGTGGAAATGCGACAAGTGGGCAATGTTACCGCCGGTCAGCGTGAAGTTACCCACGTTCAGCGTACCGCCGTTGAGACTGACGACGGTATCCGACGCCTGCGATGTCGGGCCCGGATTGGACGCATTGAGATTCAGCGTACCGGTCACGGTGAATATGCCCGAGTCTTGAATGGTAATGAACTGTCCAAGCCCCTGCTGGGAACTCGCGACGCCGACGGTGAACGCCGGCACCGTCAATTGGGCCGAGTCACGAACAGTCATTCCGATAAAGCCGGCGAAACTGGCGTTGGCGATTGACACCGGAAGAGCTCCGGTATTCACCACTGCGGAGTCGGCGATGATGAACGAACCGGTCGGTCCGAACAACTGCCCGGTCAGGTTGCTGGTGCCCCCGATTCGGATCGTGCCGTTGCTGGAAGTAGTCGTGCCGGTGTAGGTGTTGGCGCCGGTCAAGCTTGACGTGCCGCTGCCCACTTTGATGATCGATCCGGCCCCGCTTAGCGCACCCGAATAGTTCGTAGTGGCGTTGTCGCCGCCGATGGTGAGTGCAACAGCCGCGGGTGTGAGGTTCTCCAGAACCAGGTTCTGGGCGCCTTGCAATCCGCCAAACGTTGCCGCAGTCAGAGTACCAAAGCTCAGTACGCCGCCTTGGTTGTTGTAATTTACAGCCGCATTCTGCAGGGCCAGAGAGTTACCCAGTGTCAGCGTTCCTCCCGACACACTGGCTTCACCGCCAAACGTATTGGCGGCGGTCAGCGTCGCATTGCCTGAACCGGCGTGGTTGACGTTGCCGGCGCCGCCGCTGATGAGGTTGCCGACGTTGTAGGTGTCAGTGCGATTCAGAACCAGCGTCCCGTTGTTGACGATGTTGCCGGTGACCGCTCCAGTCGTGCCGGCGTCACCAAGTTGCAACGTGCCAGCACTGATCGTCGTGTCGCCAGTGTAGGTGTTGTTGTTGGCGAGCTTCAAGGTTCCGCTGCCGGTCTTGGTGAGCGCAGCCGATGACCCACTCTGGCTGAGCACACCCGCTAGCGTCATCGTATTGGCCTGCGTGTCGACCGTGGTCGTAAAGCCGCCGGTGGTAATGATGTTATTCGCCAGACTCACGCCCGCGGCGCCCGAGCGAAGCGTGGTTGAACTGGTCAACGCCACATCGCCGGTGCTCAAGGCCGCGCTATTGCCGACTTGAAGTGTCCCGGCGCTGACGGTCGTACCCACGGTGCCCGCGGCGGGTCCGTAGGTGTTCACGCCTGAAAGCGCCAGTGTACCAGCACCACTCTTGGAGATTGTGCCCGAGCCGCTGATCGCGCCCGAGATGCTCAGCGAATCGCCGCTTCCAGCGACTGCCACAGTTGCGCCCGCGGCGTTGAGCGTTACAGGAACGCTGACTGTGTGATTGCCGGCCGCGACGGTGACCTGGGATGGCGTCGATGGTCCGTTGTTAAGACCAAGCGTGCCCGCGCCCGAAATCGTATAAGCGCTGGTGCTGTTGAATGACAGGATGCCGACGGACTGATTGGTATCCAGATTAACAGTACCGCCGCCTCCGGCGGTCGTGAACGAAGCGGTGTCGCCGGGATTGCCGGGGACAAGAGGATTAGATGTCCAGCTCGCACCAGCGGACCAATTGCTGCCGGACGGACCGGCCCACACCCCGGTCAGCGTCGGCGTACCACTGATATTGAGCGTGACCAAGCCAGCGGCGGCGGACCAGGTATAGGTCAGGCCAAGGTTGGCGTTAAGAATCCCGCCATTCGCTTGTGCATTGAGCGCGGCGACCGATGGATCGGACCCCGCGTAGGTTAACAGATTATAGGTGCTGGGCGTCGTCCATGCGTTGAGTGTGCCTGTTTGATAAAGATTGAAGCCGCCGCCATTGAGCAGCAGCGACGAGCCGCCACCCGTGATGTTGAACACGTCGTAAGACGAGGTGGATGCGAACTCGAAATCATTGATCGTGCCGGCGGATAATGTCAGCGCCGCTGCGCTGAGCGTGCCGACGCCATTGTCGCCCGGGGCGACTCCGGAGCCGGAGACGGTCGTGACGCCACCACCGCCGCTGATGGTTCCGGCACCACCGATCTTCTGTGCTGATCCGAGCGTAATGCCGCCGCCGGTGAGGCCGGTGACATCAAGCGTCGCGCCCGATGCCACGAGGATCCGGGCGGAGGACGCGATGTTGTTGGTATTGGGGGCGCTCAGCGCCAGAGTTCCGCCGCCGACGGTCGTATCACCGGTGTGAGCATTTGCGGTGTTCGTCAGAACCCATCGGCCGGCGTCCATCTTGGTGATGCCGGTTGTGCCCGATGAAGGGTTGATCATCATCGCCGCAAGGGTGTTGTTATTGGTGTTGGAGCCACGAAGGGTGAGCGTGCGGTTTCCAGTGCCCGAAGCAATGCCGGCGAACGTGCTCGACAAGGTCAATGCATCGGAGCCCGAGGCGTCCAGCGTGCCGCCATTGGGTGTGAGGGTGAACGCACGGTTGCTACTGACCAGCCCACCGGTGTAACGGAGCGTGCCGCCGTCAAGCACCAAGGCTGGTGCGGCCGCGGCGGAGTTTCCGATGTTGCTCGCCACGCCGCCGTCGGCCAGGGTCGAGACGCTGAGCGTGCCTGCGCGAATGATGGTCGCGCCGCCGTAGGTGTTGCCGGCATTACTAAGTGTAAGAGTTCCCGAGCCTGTTTTGACCAGTGGACCAAATCGGAACGCGGTCGCGTTGCTGATCGTGCCCGAGACGGTCAGATCGTTGCTGCCGGTTACTTCAAGCGTGCCGCCCCCGCCGCCAAGCGTGACTGCGCGGTCGTTGATGCCAGCCGTGACGTTGAACAAGCCGAACGTGGACGTGGCCCGCAACGTGCCACCATTAAAATTAAGCGTCGCGCCGGTGGCTTCGTCGCCAAGGTTGTTATTGGCTCCGACACTCAGTGTTCCGGCGTTAACGTAGTTGATGCCGGTGTAAGTATTAGCGCCCGAAAGCACGACCGTTCCGCTGCCGGTTTTGCTCAACGACGTTGCACCAAGACCGCCATTAGCGACAGTGGAGCCGATGGTCAACGCGCCGGAACCAAGCTGATGAATCACCAGGTCCCCTGTGTCGCTTTGGAGCGTGCCGTTCGTAATCGCGTAGTCATTACTTCCGGCGAACAGCAATCCGCCGTTTGTCAGAGCAAGGACATTGCCCACGCCTACGTCGAGCGATTGACTTGCGCCGGTGGTGGTTGCCTTAAGGGAGTTAGTCGTGAGGCTGCCTGTGAGGGCGACTGTTCCGGTCGCCAGGGAGTTGACAGTATCAACTCCGCTTGTCGCGACGGCGGTATATCCGGAGTATGCCGACAATGTGAACGGCGTGGCGACGCTCGCGGTGGTCGCCCAATCGGTACCATAGGTGATGCGCCCGCCGTAGGTGCCGTCGACGAGCTTGTCGGTCGTGGTTGTGACGACCGCGGTTCCCGCGCCCGGACCTGTGCTGATTCCCAATGAACTACCCGGCGCAGTGGCCGTGATCGCGCCCATGTTGAGGGTCGTAGAAGTGCCGCCATTCGGATTGATCACCAATGCGCCGCCGCCGGTCGCGAGCGTGACAGCCGCAACGGGCTGGACGGTTGCGCCGGTGCTCTTACCCTGCATCAGCAATGTTCCGCCGGCGAATGTCAGGGCGCCCGAAGCCGGGGTGCCGGCTGCCCGAAGTACGCTGGCGTTGGTCACATAATCCAGCTTCAACGTGCCGCCCGATAGCGTGGTTCCGCCGGAGTAAGTGTTTGCACCGGTCAATGTCAGAGTGCCGATGCCGGTCTTGATCACAGCGTTCTGGCGGAAACTTGCACCGCCGGAATTCAAATCGCTGTTCTGGATCAGGCCGTTGTATTGAGTGTCAGAATTCGCGCTACCGATCGCAAGGGTCGTCACCAACGTGACGGGTGCATTCGAGGCACTGGTCATGGTGGGCGTGGTTCCGGTGCTCTGGAGCGCACCGAGCACTGCGGTGTGTGAGCCATTGAAACGCAGACCGGAAGCGGTGGTGCCCATGTCGAACGTCGCAAAGGCGGCATTGAATCCGGCGGCTGTTCGCGGGGTGTAATTGCCAAGCATCTTAACGGTGCCGCCGAACGCATTGAAGGCGCCATTGTTCGGGTTGTTCGGACCAGTGTTGCTCGTGAAGTTTACGACCGCATTGCCGAACCAGTTGGACAGTGTGCCATTACCGGCTGTGCTTGTGTAGTTGATCGTGCCCGAGACAAAGTTGAACGACGTCGTGGTCGGCAACACCTGGTTCGTGGTCAGCGTCGAGCCGTTATTGAGCGTGAACACAGATCCCGCGGCCTGCAAACCATTAACCGCCAGAGTTGCGAGATTATTGACGACGTAAGATCGTGCGGTGGTTTGTGTGCTCGTAAGGATAAGGGAGCCGGCATTGACGGTCGTCAGGCCGGTATAGGTGTTAACTCCCGACAGCGTAGCGGTGCCAGTGCCCGATTTAGTAAATCCAAACGCCCCGCCGGCGTCGTCAATCACGCTGCTGACAGCGAGTGTTCGCCCGGCCCCGACGTTCCAGGTCTGGAACGAGCCGAGCGTGAGGGGGGTCTGTATTGTGAGATTCTGCGTTGCAGCGGCCATGTCAATGCCGCTGGCGCCAAGTGTCAACCCGGCGCCGGGGCTGATGATGACCGCACCGCCGGGATTGGCGATACGCAATCCCTGGTAGCTCTGAGCGACACCCAGCGTCACCGTGTTGGCGGCTAATACAGTCGCATCCCATACCGCGACGTCCGCGGTGGTCGGGGCCACTCCGCCGACCCAACTTGTGGTGTTTTCGAGGGGGTCAGCGTTATCGGCTTTTATAACATCAGCCGCAAACGTGTTAGAAGAAACGACCGGGACAGCAGCAATAGCCGCCAACAGTACCCGACGGGTCAGAACGCGCATTTCCATATACTTGCCTCCGCAAACTTGAAGTGGGACTAAAAGACAAGGTGTATTAATACTTTGTCCGGGCCCGCAATGCGTTGGCCTTTCCAGCAATTCATCTGCCGAAATAGGCGACAGCAAGAAAACATCTTCACGGCTGCGGACTCGGGCAGGTGAAGACGCGTCACGCGTTAGCGGTCATCTTGCCCTTGTCGGCGGCCTGTGCGTTGGCGCGAGACTTCTCTTTTTCTGTAGCCATCTCATCTACTGATTTTGTATGCAATCGGGCGGCGCCCTGGGTTTGGACTGTCTTAACCCGTGTGCCGTTCGCTTCGTGGGCAGCCAATCGCTCCCTGGCCGCTGCGATCTGCGACGCGTATTGCGGTAACCACTGTGACTGTGCGATCAGCATTTCGTCAGTCATCTGCCAGACTTCTTCGGGATCACAGACCGCTCCGACGAGCGGATCATGGAGCATCGCGAGTTTGAGCAGATCGACATCGCCGCTCATCGCCGCTTCCACGCCCATCTCCTGCACGCGCACGCTCGCGCCGCACGTGGCAGCGCACGCCAGAGGCAGTTCGCCGATGACGGGCATGTTGATTCCGTTGCGGTCAACATAACCCGGAATCTCGACGATACAGCCATTGGGCAGATTGGTGATGTGGTTCTCGTTAACGACATTGAAATGACCGCGATACACGCGGCCGGTCTCGAGGGCTTCGATGATGTAACTGCCGTGCTCGTCCGATCGCTTCTCTGCCGTGATCTTCTCCGGCTCTTCTTTCAGCCAGTTGGGGAAATCAGTCTCGAACCAGTTGCGGCCTTCGGTGCAGACGCGGAGATATCCGCCGGTCTCGCCGTGAATCCATTTGTTCAGGGAGATCCATTGCGGTATCTCGCTCACGCGCTTGCGATACCACGGCAGGTATTCACTCAGATGCCCGTTGGATTCGGTGGAGTAGAATCCGAATCGCTTGAGCACGTCCAGCCGCACCTTCTCTTCGTTGCGATACGATTCCACCGCGCTCATAATTTGGTACATGATCGGAATCAGATCATGGCCGCGCCAGATCGCCTGCGTACACCAAGTCTGATGGTTGATCCCGGCGAAGACGAAATCGATTTCTTTGCGGTGGACCTTATCTTCCACGCCGATGAAATTATTTTTGCGAGCCCATTGTTCGACCGCCCGCGCGATCTGGTGCTGCGCGCCTTGAACGCCGTGGCATAAGCCGATCGTGCGGACGCCGCCATATTTGTTGCAGGCCCACGTGTTCATCGCCATCGGGTTGGAATAGTTAAGGAACAGTGCGTCTTCCTTCGCCACTTCACGGATGTCGCGACAGAAATCTAGCAGCGCCGGGATTGTCCGCTGTGCGTACATGATCCCGCCGGCGCAGATCGTGTCGCCAACGCATTGATCGACGCCATATTTGAGCGGGATATCGATGTCCGATTGAAACGCCTCGAGCCCGCCCTGGCGGATCATGCTAATAATGTAATCGCTGCCCTCGATCATCGCGCGGCGATCTGTGCTGGCTTCAATCTTGGCCGGGAGGTGATTGGCGTTGATGTCCCTCTGGCAGAGCTGCGTGACCATATCGAGATTGGTTTGATTCAGGTCCGTGAGCGCGAATGTGGTGTCCTGGAGTTCCGGAACGGGAAGGATGTCCCGCATCAGCCGACGCGTGAAGCCGATGGAGCCGGCGCCAATCATCGCAATTTTAATGGCCATGCGCGATAGCCTAAGCGACGGGCGGGGCTTCTGCTAGAATGCCGGGATGACTCAGATCGCTCCCGTCCCGACAAGCACGAATGATCCTGTTAATGCCGCGATTCTGTCTGTTTCGGAAGACCGGATTCAGGGATTCACGCCCGACCCGATCGGTGAGATCGCGCAGAATAGCACGATCGATGCCGACGTTGTTGTCGAGCGCATCCGCGCCATGCTCCATGTCGGCACCATCCGGCGTGTTCGACAGACGCTGATGAGCGTAAACCTTGCACCCGGAGCATTGGTCGCCTGGAGCGTTCCCGAGGAAAAACTGTCGTCGGCGTTCGATTGGATGTTCAAAAATGATCCATTCAGCGGCCATGTCGTGATCCGTTCGACCGATGCCGCGATAGCGGGCGCCAAGTATCGACTTTGGACGACGCTGAAGGTGCCGGTTGGATTCTCCATGGAGAAGCACTGCCGGCTGTTGATGGAAAAGACCGGCGCGACGGGCTTCCGCTGCATGCCGGCGCGAAAACTCTTTGTGCTGGGGGTCGGCCATGTGCGCCGGCGCGGAATGGAGCCGGGATCCAAGGCCGACGTTGCCGCCGAGGCGCACGACACTCACGTTGTCCAACTATCCGATCTGGACTGGCGGGTTCTCAATTCGCTGAAGCGCGAATTCAAGCCGGATGAGATCACGCGTGATCTTTGGGCGGCCCGGGCGGATGAGGCCGGCGTGTCGCTTGAAACATTCCTGGCGATCGCACGAAGCCTCAATGATCGCCGCGTCATTGGGAGATTCAGCACCTTTCTCGAACACGTCAAGCCGAACGCAGCGGGAGAGCGCGTCACCAAATTCAACGCCCTTTTCCACTGGGCAGTACCGCCCGGCCGCGAGTTGGAGGCAGGAGGCGAGGTCGGGCGATTTCATATCATGACCCACGCCTACTGGCGCGAAGGAGGCGCGGAGTTTGGCAACGTCAATGTCATGGGCGTCGCCCACGGCACGGACAAAGAACTGGTGCTGGCGCATAAGCGCGCGATTGATGAACACCTTGCCGGGATCGGCATTGCCGTTTCGTACACGAACGTGTTCTGGGGCGGCCGCAGCGAAATCAAACCTAGCGAGATCGCGCCGGCGGAGTATGTGCGATTCTGCGAAGGGCTCCGGGTGAACGTGGACGCGATGCGGGATTGATCCGGCGCGTACGGGTACGGACCAATATCAGTCTGGATCAATCCCTGTATGGATGAACCCCCGTGCCCCATCTTCTGTCCCGTATGCGGCCAGGAATCTGAGGCGCGCGCGGCACCGGTTCAGCAATGCCCGGCGTGCGGCGCGCAATTTTTTATTCCGTCTTCTGAAGACGCCGCCGGCGCTGAAGCATTTGAGAGTCTCGCGGATCAACAGTCGGCCGAGCAGGAGCGGTTGAATCGACGCCGCATCCGCGCCGTGCAGTTGGAGCGACGGTCGCTGTACCGATCACGCACTTATATGCTGATCGCGGCGCTGACGTGTCTTGGAGCAGCGGCGCAATTAATCTGGTTGGCCGTGGAAGGTCGACAGGTTGCGCCGCCGATGATAATGGGGGCGCAGATTGTTCTCGCGGCGGGACTTGGCGTGCTTTCGATAAAATTTCTACGCCGTGCGAGCACTTACCGGGCACAGGCAGAGACGACGCATCTCGCGGAACCGACTGCAAAACCCGATTTTTCCACGCTCAGAAACGGCAGCCAACTCGCCGAACGATTGACCGATATGGTAAGCACAAAAACGTCAGACGATCCGAGTCCGGACTAAGCATCAGCCCAGCGGCTCGAGCTGAGCGTATTCCAATATCAGGGTCTTTCGTCCCGCCCGTGTGAACTCCACGATCGCGCGCGTGTGCCGGCCCATCTCCTGTATCTCGGCGATTCTGCCCAGGCCGAATGTCGGGTGGCGGACCATCTGCCCGCTACGAAAATTCTGGCTGTCGGCAGCGCCTTCGGAGGTGTCGCGATCAAAGTCCAATCCTGTTTTGTCCGTGATCTCGATCAATTCCGCGGGCATTTCGCGCAGGAATGGCGACGGCACGGTGCGCTCGCGCCGGCCCATCAGTGTCCGCGCGAACGCGCGGCTGAAGATGATTCGCTGCTGCGCGCGTGTGATCCCGACGAAGCATAACCGACGCTCTTCCTCGAGCTGGTTCATATCCGTGCGCGCGCGCGCGTGCGGTAGAATTCCTTCTTCCATGCCGATCATCGCCACGACCGGAAACTCAAGCCCCTTGGCCGCGTGGAGCGTCATCAGCGTGATCGCGCCGGCGCCGTCACGAATTTTATCGACATCGCTCATCAGACTGATTTGCGCCAAGTAGTCCTCCAGCGTTCCTTCAGGATGCTCTTGGTCATACTCGGCAGCGCTGTTGATCAATTCTTTTACATTCGCCAGTTCCGGTTTATCCGGATCGGTGCTCTTTTCCAGAAGCGCCTTCAGTCCGGTGCGCTCGCGCCGGCCCATCAGTGTCCGCGCGAACGCGCGGCTGAAGATGATTCGCTGCTGCGCGCGTGTGATCCCGACGAAGCATAACCGACGCT
>JACMML010000134.1 GCA_014379105.1 Phycisphaerae bacterium | reverse complement strand
TGCGCGACGTGGCCAAGGCGCTGGAAGCGCGGAAGATCAAGCTCGTCGTCCGCCATGGGCAGCCGCATGACGCAGCGCTGCATTACGGCAAAGACGCGGCCATCATCATCTGCGATCGCGGCTATCTACGTCATCAACGTCGCTGGCGGGATACGTTAGCGGATCAGGCGGAATGCCGCGTTGTCCAGGTGGAGAGCGATGTCGTGGTGCCGGTCGAGGTGGCAAGCGACAAGCACGAATTTGCCGCCCGGACGATCAGACCGAAGATTCACAAAGCGTGGGAGACATACCTGGTCCCACTGAAACGCACCGACCCGATTCGAGACGGGCGGCGAGTCAGCATTGTGGGGGATATCGATGTTTCGGATCCCGGCGCTGCGATCGAGAAGCTTAAGATTGACCGTAGCGTTCCGGCGTCGCCGCTTTATGAAGGTGGAGAAGTCCAGGCGCAGCGGTTATTGCAACGATTCATCGACGGCCAACTCAGCGCCTACGCCGACGGACGCAACGAGCCGGCGGCGGGGCAGTCGTCGAAGATGTCGATGTATCTGCACTACGGTCACATCTCTCCGCTGGATCTGGCGTTGCGCGTCCGCAGCGCGACACAGGGCACACCGGCGGACAGGGACAGCTATATCGAAGAACTGATCATCCGCCGGGAACTCGCGATGAACTTCTGTCAGTTTCATGCGCAGTACGATTCGTATGAATGTCTGCCGCAGTGGGCGAAAAAAACGCTTGCGGACCACGCGACCGATCCGAGGCCGGTGCTTTACTCGCGCGAGCAACTTGAGCTGGCGCAGACGCAAGACCCATACTGGAACGCCGCCCAAACGGAGATGGTCGTCTCCGGTTTTATGCACAATTACATGCGCATGTACTGGGGTAAAAAAATCCTCGAGTGGAGCGCGACGCCTATCGAGGCGTACGACACGACGATTTATCTGAATAACAAATACGAACTTGATGGCCGCGATGCCAACAGCTACGCCAACATCGCATGGATCTATGGCCTGCACGATCGCCCGTGGACGCAGCGGCCGATCTTCGGGACAGTGCGCTACATGAACGCCGCGGGGCTGGAGCGGAAGTTTGATATCGACAAGTATGTTCAGAAGGTCGCGATGCTACGGCAGGAGCACGCGTCATAGTTGCTTGCGCAGCACGGCGGTCACCGGGAAATGGTCGGAAGGGAGGCGGCCGTCGTGGAGCGAGCGGTCGATCGCGGCTTCGAGCACGGTCCAGTCATCACCGATACCGATCCAATCAATTCGGCTCCCTTGTGTGCGGCCGGCATTAAACGCATGAAATGTCGCTTCATTGGGGTCACGCTGCGGATTGGCGATTCGGTACGCGTCTCGAAGCGCGGACGCATCTGGGTCGGTCGCAAAGAGTTGCTGATAAAGAGGATCATCCTCCGTGCAATTGAAATCTCCCGTGACCACAATCGCACAGCCGGCCCCGAGCTCGGCGAGTTTGCGGCGGATCAGGCGGGCCGATTCGCGCCGTGCCGCGTGCCCGGCATGATCAAAGTGGGCATTGAGAAATAGAATCGGTTTGCCCGATGGGCATTCGTTGTCGCGCAGCTTGACCCAACTCGCCATCCGCGTGAGCGCGGCGTCCCAACCAATGCTTCCGGGTTTCTCAGGTTCGAGGCTCAACCAGAAATGCCCGGAATCAAGAATCGTGAAGCGATCGCGCCGGTAAAAGATCGCAGTCATCTCGCCGGCATCTTTTCCATCATCGCGCCCGACGGCGACAACCGCGTAGTCATGGAGTGTTTCGGTGAGAAAGTCGCGTTGGCTGGCGAGCGTTTCCTGCGTGCCGAGTATGTGCGGCGCGAACGCTTCAATGGATCCAACCACGCGATCTCTCCGGAGAAACCAGTGGTTTAGCCCGTCATTCGCCGTGGCGTAACGAATGTTGAAGCTCATCACGCGTAGCGGCGTCTGTGCGGGCTTTTCGGCTGGAGAAAGCATGACGGATCGTCTTGTGCAACCGCCTGTCGAAGCCGCGAAAACGATCACAATACAGAAGGCGAGCGTGGCGCGAATCGCGTGCATGGGTTGTGGAAATCAAACACGGAAAATCACGCACCGAGCCGCGCTGCTTCGCGCGCCGCATACTGGAGCACCGCGCGATCGGCCTCGTTAAACGGCCGACTACGCCGGCTGCTCATGCGAGCGCCGCACTCGATCGCTTTTTCGACATTCATCGCACACCGCTCTTCGTCGGTCCAGAACTGGAAGCTGGGGATGTATCGCGGCAGCCGCGTGCTGATGGCGATCATCGACG
>JACMML010000133.1 GCA_014379105.1 Phycisphaerae bacterium | reverse complement strand
TCCGGCAAGATCCTCACCGGCGGTGTGGATGCCAACGCCCTGCAGAAGCCCAAGCGCTTCTTCGGCGCCGCCCGCTCGATCGAAGAAGGCGGCTCGCTGACCATCCTCGCCACCGCGCTGGTCGATACCGGCTCGAAGATGGACGAAGTGATTTTCGAAGAGTTCAAGGGCACCGGTAACTCCGAACTGCACCTGGACCGCCGCCTGGTCGATCGCCGCACGTACCCGGCCATCGACATTAACGGCTCGGGCACCCGCCGCGAGGAATTGCTGCTTGATCCGAAGGAACTGGAACTCGTCTACCGTCTCCGCCGCGTATTGAGCGACATGAACCCGGTCGAAGGCGTCGAGCTGCTCAAGGGCCGTCTTGAGAAGGTGCCGAGCAATGCTCAGTTCCTGATGCAGATGAATCTGGATTGAGTTTCTAGCGTCAGTTCTGATAGATGACGCCTGTGCGTGAGCCAGTGGCTAAAATCGGCACGTGTCCGGGAGTTTACCGTTGTCCGTCGAGGCGATACCAGAAACAAAGGCCGAAGACTTTGCCCTGATGCGCGGGATCGCGGATCGGGATCAGGCGGCGTTTCGGGCGCTGTATGACAAACATTCCGGACTCGTCTACACGATGGCGATGCGGATTCTGAAGCGCCCTCAGGATGCCGAAGAACTTGTCGGCGAAGTCTTTTTCGAGTTATGGGACAAATCTTCCCGATACGACCAGGGGCGCGCCAGTCCGATTACTTACCTTGTGACGCTCACCCGCAGCCGTTGCATCGACCGAACGCGGCGTAAGGCTTACCGGTCGGAAATGACGACCGAAGCGGTGGAAAACATAGCACCCCCTTCGGAAGATTCGCCGGCGGATGATGTCGCGATGGCGGAACAGCGGGAACTGGTGCGATCTGCATTGGATGGTCTGGACGATAATCAGCGCCAGGTCATTGAGGCCGCTTATTACGACGGGCTGAGTCATAGCGAGATCGCGGCGAAGTATCAGAAGCCGCTGGGTACCGTTAAGACGTATATTCGCCAGGGACTCATCCGTTTGCGTGATGTACTGCGTAAAACAAGTGGGCCAGGGCTGCCCGCGATGGGCAACCAGAATCAAGAATTAATGTGACCAGAGACGAACTAGACCAACTTATGCTGCTCTACGCCTCCGGCGCCGCGGACCCCGCGGACCGGGCGGCGGCCGAGGCGCGCCTCTCGAGCGGCGACCCCAATGCCCAGGCGGCGTTCGCCGAGGCGCTGGCGGTGGTCAACACGCTGCCGCTGGCAATCCCGCAGCGCCTGTGCCCCAAACGCGTACGCGACCAATTGATGGCCAGGGTGGCAAGCAGCGAGTTATCGGAGCGAAATATCGCGACGCAAGGCTATGGCTCGCCGTGGCGCCTCTGGGCGACTAGCGCAGTAGCGGCTGTGCTGGCGATCGCGCTGACGCTCACGCTGATTGACCGCCAGAAGCTGTCACGCCGGCTGGCGGTTACGAGTAACGAGATGGGCGATGTGCGGCGCGTCTTGTCATCGCCACACGTTTCACTTGCCCGGCTGGAGTCAAACGCCAAGACGCCGTCCTATGGCCGTGTCTTGTATTGTCCGGTGAGCGATCAGTACGAAGTGGTCGTCTTCAACCTCGTTCCCCCGGGACCCGGCAAGGTGTACGAGCTGTGGCTGATCACCGCCGAGAAAGTGCCGATGCCTGCCGGGACATTCACAGTTGATGCGCGGGGTTCGGGGACGATCAATTTCTCCGCCCCCAGAGGCACTACCGTCGCGTCCGCCGCCATCACCGACGAGCCCGAAGGTGGGACGCTTTCTCCCACCGGCTCGGTTCACCTGCAAGGTCAACTGCAGTCGCAGTAGGATCCGCAACACAGATTTTCTGACGGAAATTCCTGGGTTAAGTTAAGACGATATTCCGATATGCCGATGCCTGACCATGCAGGAGGCGTATCGCTATGTCCGATAATTTTGCGCTGCTTCATGAGGCGATCGAACGCAATACGCCGATCACCGTCTCGCTTCCATCGGCGGGGCTGATGCAGCCATTTCGGTCGCGCCTGCTGGCGGTTTCGGACGAAGGAATATTGCTCGAATCGTCTGTTGCCCAGGTCCAGGATATCGACTCGCTCATTAAATCGGGACAGCCTGTGCGCGTGGTCTTCCGCACCGATATCCGCCGGGTGGAATTTGATGCCGCGATCATCGAGCGCGTGCCTGACTATAAACTGAATGCCGAGGTCCGAGTCCAGGCGATGCGACTGCATCCGCCAAAGGAAGTTCGCGCGGTCCAGCGACGCGCCGATTACCGCGCGTCGGTGCCTCAGGATGAAAGCGTTAAATTTCAGTGCTGGCGCGTCAGCGAGCAGGACGATTTCGCGGGAGCGCCTTCCGAGACTGCCCGGATGGTTCTGGATGTGCGCGATTGCAGCTCGGGCGGAATAGGGGGCACATGGAAGCGCCGGAAGGACGACCCGCCGTCCCTGGTGCTCAGTCAGCGCCTGCGCATTGAAGTGGACAGCCCCGTCGGCAAGCAGACTCTCGAAGCCCGGCTGCGCTTTTTGGAAGCGGTACAGGACGGGACATTCATGCGTGTCGGAATTCAGTTCGAGCTCAGCAGCACGAGAATCGCTGACCGACAGAAGCTGCTATTTTTGAACAAACTGATGGGGGAACTGCAGCGAATGGAATTGCGGCGTAAGAAGCTGGCGCGCTGATCGAAAAGCGCCTGACCAGTCGGTTACGCCATGGTTTCCTGCCGTTGGACGATCTCGAAGATTTCCTGAGATGTCTTGGCGTTGTTGAGCGCGAAACGGAACTTGTCGCTGGTCATCAGCCGTGAGATCGCTGCCAGCGCTTTGATATGAACGCCCGCCTGATCCGGCGGGCTGGTCAAGAGCCAGATGATCGTGACGGGACGGCCGTCGATGGACTGGAAATCGATCGGCTCAATCGGGCGGCCAAGCGCCATCGAGAGCTTGGGGGTTCCGGGGCTTTTGCCATGGGGAATCGCCAGCCCGTTGCCGATGCCAGTGGTGCGGGTGGCCTCGCGGTCGAGCACCGATTCAAGAACCTTCTTACCGTCAGAAACTTCTCCGCTGGCTTCGAGTAGACCGATCAACTCCGCAATCGCATCGGACTTGGAAGTCGCGGCGATTCCGATCTTAATATTTTGTGGCTTGAGGATTTCGCTCAAACGCATCATTCGCCACTCCGGCGCAAACTTATCAAAAGGAGCTTGCGATAAATTGAGTAAGGCATGGTAACGGAATCCCCGCCGCTGGCAACCGGGCTCGGGTGTCCGTCACAGCGCCGCCAGCGCCTGGCTGACCCGCCTTACCTCGTGCAGCGCCATACCGTTCAGACGGGGAATGGTGTTGCCGACCGGCGGGACGATCGACTGGCTCGCCCCCAGGCGCGACGCTTCCCTCAGCCGGGCATCCAGTTGCGGGACCGGGCGGATTTCGCCACCGAGGCCCAGCTCGCCTAGCGCCAATGTTCCGGGCGCGATCGGGCGGTTGATATGCGCGCTGGCGATCGCGAGTGCGATCGCAAGGTCCACCGCCGGCTCGATCACTTTCACGCCGCCGGCGATATTTACAAACACATCATCGGCCGCGAGGCGGAGGTCGCAGCGCTTCTCGAGAACCGCCAGGATCATCGCGACGCGGTCATTCGATACGCCGCTGGTCTTCCGTTTGGCCGCGCCGATTACGCTCGATGCCGTCAGCGCCTGCACCTCAAGCACCATCACCCGTGAACCCTGCATCGCGGCGGTGAGTATTGTCCCGCTGGTGGGCTGGCCGTGTGCGTGCACAAATAGCGCCGCCGGATCGGCAACTTCCTTGAGCCCGTCGCCGGTCATCTCAAAAACACCCACTTCGTGGGTTGATCCAAAACGATTCTTGACACAGCGAACAATCCGGTGCGAATGAAAACGGTCACCTTCAAAATAGACGACCGTGTCGACAATATGCTCGATGATTTTGGGACCGGCTAGCGTGCCCGCTTTGGTCACGTGCCCGACGACGAGCACCGCCGTGCCGGTGGACTTTGCCAGGTACACAAGCTGCATGCAGCAATCGCGCAGCTGCGTGACCGATCCCGGCGCGGCCGGCAGTTGCGGCTTATAGATCATCTGGATCGAGTCGACGATCACGACGTCCGGCTTGTGCTTTTCGATCTGGTGCGTGATGCGCTCGATATTCGTCTCGGCGAGAATCCGCAAGTTGGGCGAATTGAGGCTTATTCGCTCCGCGCGCAATTTGGTCTGCCGCGCGGATTCTTCACTCGTAACGTACATGACCTTCACTGATGACATGGTGACCGGGTGGTGGGGTGAGGGGGTGACAATCGTATTCGCCTTGTCACCCTGACTCCTCGTCACCTTGTCATCTACGGAACGGGCCAGCAGCCCCGCGACCTGCAAGAGGAGCGTCGATTTCCCGATCCCCGGTTCGCCGCCTACGAGCGTTGCCGATCCGGGCACGATGCCGCCGCCGAGAATGCGGTCAAACTCGCCGATGCCGGTCGGGATGCGGTCGATCGCATCGGTGTCGATCTCATCAAGCGTCAGGGCTTCCGCGCCGCGTGTGATATCTCCGATCGCGCGGTCCTGCGTCGCCCGATGCTTGTCCTCGGTCGGCGGCGTGTAAGCCGAAAGCGCGTCCCATGTGCCGCAGTCGGGACATTTACCGAACCACTTGTGCTGGACCGAGCCACAGTTATTGCAGAGAAATTGAGTGCGGACTCTCGCCATTTGTTAGTATATTGTACGGAAATTGGGTTGTTGTAAAGCGGAATGGCGATCGATACGATACTTCAGCTGTTCGAAAGATATCGCGATGAAAACGCCACATGTCACTGTCTCATCCAAATACCAGATTGTGCTACCGGAAGAAATTCGTAGTGCATTGAATATCAAGCCGGGTCAAAAGATCGCGGTCATGCAGCACGCTAGTTCGATCACTTTGGTTCCCGTGCGTCCCTTGAACGAAATGCTCGGCTCATTGCCATCGCACCCCTGGCAACCACGCGATCTGCGCGAGAAAGCGGACCGCGATTTATGACGGTGATTCTGGACAGCAGCGCATGGATAGAAATGTTCTCGAACGACCGGAACGCCACGGCGTTTATGCAGGTTGTATCCGAGTCCGAAACTATTCTGGTGCCTTCGGTCGTCATTTATGAAGTTTACCGCTACGCCTTACGCCTGTTTGGCGCGGAGAAGGCGCAGGAGCTTTGGGGAACAATGACCCAGCAGACGGTTGTCGATCTCGACGCGAATCTTGCCGCGGCGGCCGCGGAGATCGCCCACACGCTTAAACTCGCAATGGCCGATGCGATCATCCTTGCGACCGCGCGTCATTATGCGGCAGATCTTTGGACGCAGGATGCGGATTTGAAGGGATTGGACGGCGTGAGATACGTCGAGAAGAAATCTTCGCCGGCGTAAATTCACTTCTTCAAAAAATTCGCCAGCAGCCGCTCGCCGTTCTGGGTCAGAAAGCTCTCCGGGTGATACTGCACCCCTTCCAGCGGCCAGACCTTATGGCGGATGCCCATGATCTCGTCCTGATCGGTCCACGCGGTGACGACAAAATCTTTATCGCTGAGCGTGTTCTTCCGAATGATCAGCGAGTGATAGCGGGTCGCGGTGAACGGATTGGGCATGCCCTGATAAACGCCCAGCCCGTCGTGATGGATCTGGTCGGTCTTGCCGTGCATCAGCCGGCCGGCACGTTCGACGATGCCGCCGTAGATGTCGCCAATGCACTGGTGGCCCAGACACACGCCCAGCAGGGGCAATCGTGGCGCAAAATGCCGGATGACGTCGTTACTCATCCCTGCTTCCTTCGGCGAACACGGGCCGGGGCTGATGCAGATATGCGTGGGTTTAAGATCCTCGATCTGGTCGATAGTCACCTTGTCGTTGCGGAAGACTTCGATCCGCAGCCCCGGGCGCACTTCGCCGAATTTCTGCACCAGGTTGTAGGTGAACGAGTCGTAATTATCGATCAGCACGAGCATGGCGAGACAGTATTGGCCGGATGGGGCACTTGGGCAAGTTGTGGTGAGGTGACTGCGCCGCAACCCGGGTCAACTGGTTGCAATGGCTAGCAGCATGCGGGTATTTAGCCGGGGTTGTCGTAGTCGCGGGGTAGGGGCTACAATGCGCACTGCGTCGCGCGGGGGAAGTAGCCCGGCGACGTGATTGGAAAAGCCTTCTTATAATTGGATCGCACCAGTGACCCAGGACCAACTCGCAATCATCCGGATCGAAGGTATGCACTGTCACAAGTGTGAGAAGAGCATCCAGAACGCGCTTCTGCGCGAAGAAGGCGTCAACGAGGTTGAGGTCGATTTCCTTTCCGGCCAGGCGTCTGTGCTCTTTGACGCCGGGCTGATCCAGATCGCCCGCCTGATCGATGTCATCCACGACACCGGTTATCGCACCGATGGTTTCAGTAAGAGCGGCGTTACAGGCGTCTAGCCGCACCTTCCATCGAGCAGGTCCGAAGAAAAACATCCTTTGGGGGAAATCTTTGCCTCTGGACAGGCGTTTATATCTGCAAAGACCGGTCGTGGCGGAACGATCGGCAGACCTTTCCTTTTCCCGGATGAATCGTACATCCCAACTGGAGACGCACCATGACGCATGCCCCGATGTTTGACACGCTTGAACCCCGCCAACTGTTTTCGGCCGGCCATCACGGATTCGCACCGGCGCACCTGAGCGGCAAAGCAAGGAACGACCCGGTCATCCAGGCCGATTTAGCCGCCATCAAGGCGGATACGGCGGCGATCAATACGCTGCTCAAATCACAGCGAAACACGTTGCGCGCGGATCGTCAGGCGCTGCGCACCGCAATCGCCGCTGCAAAAACCGCCAACGCGGCGCAACTGGAAACATTGCACGACCAATACGATGCCGCGCTCAAAGCGGCTGCTCCTGCGATTAAGGTTGATCAAAAGGCGATTCGCGCCGTCATCAAATCCTATGCGCCGGTTCTCCGTGCCGATCTGAAGGCGCTGCGGACCGCGACCGACGCGACCACCAAAGCCGCCGCCCAGGCGAAACTGGACGCGGACAAAGCCGCGCTCAAAGCGGAACTGGCGCCGCTGCGTGCGAAACTCGAGGCAGACTCAGCGCCGGTTGTAGCCGCCCGAAAGGCGATTACCGATCTGATCGAGAATGATCCAGCGGTTGCGTCTGCCAAGGCGAAGCTGGATGCCGATGTCGCGGCCGCCAAAACGGCGTTGCAGCCGCTGTTGGACAAGCTCGCGGCTGACAAAGCCAAGCTCAAAGCCGATCTGGCGGCGTTGAAAGGCACTTCGACCACTCCCGTGACAGTCTAATAGGATCTATCTGGCACCCTGGCATCGGTCGCATTCAACTAAATCCCCGCGGCCTTGTATCTTCGGATGCAAGGCCGCCTTCGTCTGCGCTGCAGTAACCTGAAATTCCTTGGGAAATTGCTGGCAAAACGCCTGCCCACCCCTGAGAATTGCGCATCTGTCGTCGGCGCATGAAAATATGCAAATCGCGGCGGCGTCTACTATTATCGAAGATTGCGGTTTCAGGCATTTAGATCCCAGAATTCAGATCACAGACGAGGATTCACACCATGGCGGTTTCGAGGCGTAAGGCAGCGGTCGTTGAGCAGATGGAGTCCCGCAGACTGTTGGCGTTCGCGCCGATCGGCGGGCCGCTCATCGCGCAGAACAATGGCGTCACCAGCGTCGAATCCCTGGCGATGAATGCGTTAGGCAAACAGGTCGTCGCGTGGGTCAGTGCCGGGGACGTCTATGTGCGTTCGTATGGCCCTAACGGCAACGCGATCACGCCGGCGATCCAGGTGACCACCGACAATGCGTCGCGTCAGGCTGATGTCGCGATCGACAGCACCGGCGCGTTCGTTGTCGTATGGCAAAGTGGTCCGGTAGGGACCACCAAGGTGTTCGTGCAGCGGTTTGACAATGTCGGCGCGGCGGCCAGCGCGGTGACGCAGGTTAATACTTCCGCGGTCGGTGCCGCCATCACGCCGCGCGTCGCGATGGCCAGCGACCGGACGTTCGTCGTAGTCTGGCAATCCGATTCGAGCGGCGGCGATCGCATCTACATGCAGAATTTTGCCGCGGACGTTACGCCCGTCGGCACCGAGACGCTCGCCAGTGATGACAACACCGCCCGATTCCCCGACGTGCAGATGAACGGCTCGGGGAGCTACGTCGTGGCGTGGAATTCCACAACAAGCACGCTCGCACAGCGATACTCCGGCCCCGGTGATGTCCAAGGCGGCTTGATAACCGTTTCGGCCGAACCCGCGAGCCAACCGGCGGTGGGCGTGGCGGGCGATGGGAGCTTTGTCATCGCCTATTCGGTGGATGAACCCATCGTCGTGGGATTGCGCGATATCGAGGCGCGGCGCTACAACAGCGGTGGCACGGCGCTGGGGGCGGCATTCGTCGCCAGCTCCGATTCGGCCGGCAATGAGCAGTTGCCGCAGATCGCTATTTCTGATGACGGGAAGTTCGCCATCGGCTGGGTCGAGGCATCGATAACGCCCGGCGGTTTCGACCAGATCGGCGTACGGCCGTACCTTGCAGACGGTCAGCCGTTTTCCACCGATACAACCATTGCCAATGTGGGCTTCGATGCCGACCCACGATTCGGCATCGCGTGGCCTGATGAGCTCAACCTGCGCGTGGCGTACGAAGGCGGAAACGACACCCGGATTCAGGAATTCGAAGCACAGCTGACGCTGGTGCTCGACGACACCGCCCACACGGTGAACTTGTTCGGAACGCCGACGAATGTCCGTGTTACCGACAATGGCGTGACGCAGAATTATCCGACCAATACGTTCGCCAGCATCTCCGTCACCGGCGGACTCGAAGCGGATTTCATCCGCGCCAAGGGTGTTCTGACAAACATCACGATCATCGGCGGCGGGGGTAACGACACCCTGATCGGCAGCAATGGTGATGATTCAATTGACGGCGGGCTCGGCAACGACGCCATCAACGGCGGGGCTGGCAACGACTACGCCCACGGCGGCGACGATACCGATTCCATGTACGGCGGCGCCGGCGACGACACGCTCACCGGCGGCCCGGGACGAAACCTCATCTACGGCGAAGACGGCAACGACCT
>JACMML010000132.1 GCA_014379105.1 Phycisphaerae bacterium | reverse complement strand
CCTCTCCCGGCGGGAGAGGGAACCGGAGACTGGGTGCAAAGTGAGCCGGAGCATCTGGATACGCTGGAGGCGATGCTCCGCCGCGCTGCTCGGCCGGTGCATTTGATTGGCGAAGGAATCCCGTACCACCGCGTGACCATCCTAGATGTCCCCGAGGTGATCGTCACCGATGAATCGCTCTGGCGCGCCCGGGCGGAAGCGGTTGCAGTGATTGGAATGGATTTGGCGAAGTCCAACACCTTCTGCGATCCCTTGAAACTCACGCCGATCTATGTGCGACTACCCGAGGCTGAAGAAAAACGTCTCGCGGCGGAGGCGGCTAAGTTATAGAATGCATCCACTCTCCAACACGGGGTGCGCATGTCTGGTTATAGAACTGCTGTCGTGATGTGTGTGATTTGCCTTAGTTTTGTCGGCGTCGGGCATGCGCAGACAACAAAGCCCGTTCGTGGCAACCTTACAAACCACGACCTGCTGAAAGCCGTCAAAGAATACAATCGGCGAACGCTCGTGGAGGCGTACGACAAGGTGGGTCACCATGACCCGAAATGGGACCCGGCGGCGCGAAAATTCCTCGAGTTCATGGTCGTTCGTCTCGCCGAGTCCGGTGCCAATGACGTATACCGTTCCGATGCCGACGTCAGCATTGAAACGGCACTCGCACTGTGCGAGCCATTGTCCGACAGCAACTGCGACGACCCTCTGGTGCTGTATTGTCACAGCCTAATCTTAAAAGACAGCGGCCAGACCGATCAGTTTAAGCAGTTGCTTTCCCGCGCTCTGCAAAAACTCCTGACCAGCAATTATCCGCCGAACCGTAAATGGTGGGCGACGAATCGTTTTGTGACCGAGGTACTGCCCAAGGATGCCGTACCCGATGCCGAGATAACGTTGGCACTCATCGATCAGTTTGTGGAAACCATGAATGTGCCCGAGGAATCACCGATCGATCGGCGTGTCAAGCTTCGGCAGATGAGCGAAGGCTTTGAAGCGATGAAGCAAGCGGATCGCCAGACAATCCTGTCAAAAATGAAGGCGGTCGGCAAAACCGATCCATGGGTCATGGCTGTGCTGGAAGGGCGGCACGAAATCAAAGCCGCTTGGGAAGCGCGTGGCCACGGCTGGGCTTCAACCGTTTCTCCCGAAGGCTGGACTGAGTTCCGCGATCGTTTGGGGAAAGCGCGCGACCTTCTGGTTTTGGCTTATAACCGGGAACCTTCCTACCCCGAACCCGCCTCCAATATGATCCCCGTTTGTATGGGGGCCGGCGGCGAACTCTCCGAGGATATTGAGGACTGGTTTAATCGTGCCATCATCGCGCAGGTGGATTATCAGGAAGCCTGGCAAGGTTATGTCAGTGCCCTGATGCCGCGCTGGGGCGGGTCACATCGGCAGATGTATGAACTCGGCTGCCGTGCGATGATGACCGGGCGGTACGACACGAATGTTCCCGAATTCCTGCTCGAGAGCCTGATGTGGATTATTCGGGATCGTGAAGGCGATTACAGCTTCTTCACAGCCCCAGGTCTCTGGGACAATATTGATCGCGTCTTTACCGGCTATTTAAAAAGACCAGGATCAGATCCCATATGGATCAAATCCCGCCGCGCGGCCTACGCGTTTCGGTGCCAAAAATTTGAAGAGGTCGCTCGCATCGCCGATGAACTGAAAGAGGCGTTGAGACCGCATACGTTCGCATATCTCGGGCTTGATACCGAGGACGCGGTCAACATCAGCCGAGCCATTGCCGGTGACGCCACGCAGAATATGGCGATGGGATATACGTCCGAGATCAATGGTGACTATCTCGATGCCCGCAATGCATACCGGGCAGCCAAGAGTCGGCTCGCTGCGGACAGCCCCGTTCGCGCGATCATCGAACGCCACGACCGCGTTTGCGCCCTTCAACAATCATTGCTCGAAGGTCATGTCGCCCAGATTCCGCTCGCCAGCGCGGATGATTTGGTCGCGTGGCGGCCGGATGATGTCGGATGGTCCTGTGATAAAGAGGGGCTGACTTTCGCGTTACCCGGCATGGGGAAGGCGGAGCTGCGCCACCGCGCCGGAAAGCTGGGCGCAAAGAAAGTACATGTTGAATGGTACTGGTCCTCGGCCAATAAAGTCCAACCACCCGCGGTGGCGATGGTTGTGCAGGATATTGGCGGAGACGATGCGATCACCGTCGCGCTCTATCCGGACCAGAACGCGGTGCGGGTTCGAGGCAAAAAATGGACGGTGGCCAAGGGGAAAAACGTCCCCGACAACGGAATGTCGCCGGATGTATGGCATAGCCTCGATGTCACACACGAAGGCGATGTCATCACGGTTGAAATGGATGGGGTAATGGTCGTCGACCATCATCAGAATGATTGGCTGGCATCTGGAAACTCCGCGCTCGGCCTATGGGCAGGTTTGCAGCCGACCGGAGGGATTGTAAAAGTCCGCAATCTAACGGTTCAGAAAATCGAGAAAGCACCGAAATAGTACTTTCGGATGGCTGGTTGCGGGCACTTCACACATCCAGAATGTCGTGCCGCTTCTTCTCCATCGCCTCATCCACCTTCGTCTCATATGTCTTGGTCAGTTCCTGAATCTGCTCCTTGGCGTTCTCGGCGTCGTCTTCGGTCAGGATTTTCCCCTTTTCTTCGGTATCCACCAGCTTGTTCGCATCGCGGCGGGCGTTGCGGATCGAGATCTTTGCGTGCTCGCCCATCGACTTTGTGCTGGCCACCATCTGCAGACGACGATCCTGACTCATCGGCGGTAAATTGATGCGGATGCTCTTGCCGTCGGAGCTGGTGGGCAAGTTCAGTTTGCTGTCGCTGATCGCGCGATCGATGGCCTTGAGGTCGCTCGGGTTGAACGGCTTGATCTGGATCTGCGTCGCTTCAGGGATCTGAATGACAGCGATCGATTTCAACGACGTCATTGATCCGTAATAATCCACCTGTATGTGCTCCACCAGCGCCGGCGAAGCCCGCCCGGTGCGCACGCCGCTCAACTCATGCTTGAGATGCGCAACCGCTTTTTCCATCTGTTCTTCGAAGTCGAGAAGAATGTCGTCGAGAGGCATAGGAGCTCCGGAATTCAAATGACGAGCGTCTTGATTAAAGCCCGAATGACGAAACCAGAAATCCGAATCATGCCCGAAGCTCAAAACCCGAATGCATTCGTCATTCGGTCATTCGGATTTGATTCGAGCTTCGGGTTTCGTCATTCGGTTTTCATTCAAGGGTTGATCTTCGTCCCAACGTTCTCACCACGCAAGACCCTGGCGATGTTCCCCGGGGTCTTGACGTTGAATACGACCAGTGGAATCTCGCGTTCCTTGCAGAGCACGAACGCCGCCTGGTCCATCACCTTCAGGTCGTCGCGAATGACCTGCTCGAAACTGATGGTGTTGAATAATTTGGCGTTGGGATTTTTCTTCGGGTCGCTGTCGTAGATGCCGTCGACCTTGGTGGCTTTGAGCAGCACGTCGGCCTTGATCTCACTGGCTCGGAGCGCGGCGCAGGTATCGGTTGTGAAAAACGGGTTCCCCGTTCCGGCGGCGAGGATGACGATGCGGCCATGCTCCAGATGGTTGATCGCCTTGCGGCGGATGAACGGCTCGCACACGCTGTGTACGCTGATGGCGCTGAGCACGCGCACCTGCACGCCGAACGTCTCCATCATCTCCTGCAGCGCCAGCGCGTTGAGCACCGTCGCCAGCATCCCCATGTAGTCGGCCGTCGCGCGGGGGATGTGTCCGTCCTCGGCGAAGGTCTTGCCGCGGATGAAGTTGCCGCCGCCCACCACGACCGCCAATTCGATCCCCATCTTCGCGACCTCCACGCATTCCCGCGCGATGGTCTCCAGATAGTCGGCCTCGATCCCGAACCCGCCTTCGTGACAAAAACCTTCACCGGAAATTTTTAAGAGTACGCGTTTGTAGACGAGCGGCTGATGGTCCATGGTCAGGGAGTATATCGACCAATCGCCGGAGTAACATGCGTCGGGCGCCGTCGCATGGCCGCGTACGTTGCTCCGTTCCCAATCTCCCCGATAATCCCAACCCATGGGCGTGATTCTTCTCGGCTATCGCGGCAGCGGCAAGACGTCGGTGGGGCGACGGCTGGCGGCGGCGCTGGCAACCGAGTTTGTGGATATCGATGAAGCGATCGTACGTGCCGCGGGGAAATCGATCCGGGATATCTTTATGGAGGAAGGGGAATCCGGATTCCGCGACCGCGAGACTCTGGCGATCAATGACGCGCTGCGGCGCGGCGCGGGCGTGATCTCACCAAGGGTTATATCGCCACGGATTATATCACTGGGCGGCGGGGCGGTGCTGCGCGAGGAGAATCGGCGGCTGATCATCGGTAGTGACTACAGACGAATCTATCTGCGATGCGATCCCCAGACGCTTTTTCAGCGCATCCATGCCGACCCGGCCACGGCGGCTTCGCGACCGGCGCTGACGACGCTGGGCGGCGGGATCGAAGAAATCCGCACGCTGCTGGATTCCCGCGAGCTGCTGTACCGCGAGGTCGCGACCGACGAGATCGATGTGACGGATTTGTCGGTGGAGGAAGTGGTTTTGCGAATCGAGAGGATGGGGACTGGGGACGAGTAGGGATTGGGGACTGGGGTTTGGGGCTTGGTGAAATGTCGAATGTCGAATGCCGAATGTCGAGAAATAATCCAACACACCGCCGGCGCGTTGTATTCCACCAGTAACCAGTAACCAGTAACCAGTAACCAGTAACCAGTAACCAGTAACCAGTAACCAGTAACCAGTAACCAGTAACTAAGCCCCAAGCCCCCGTCCCCATTCACCATTTGTCGCT
>JACMML010000131.1 GCA_014379105.1 Phycisphaerae bacterium | reverse complement strand
CTCGTTGCGTCGCGGAATGCTCGCGGCCTTGATGCGCTGGGTGCAGTAGGTGCACTTTTCCATCACGCCGCGCATGCGAACGGTGACGTCGGGATTAAACATCAGCCGTTTGATGTGATCGACGCTCTGTTCCTGCTGCGTGTCGGGCATGCCCAGCCACGGGAACATGGTCTTGCGCGGGTGCTTGCTCTGGTAGTCGAGATAGTTAAACCGTCGGACCTTGTACGGGCAGTTGTTGGAGCAGTAGCGCGTGCCGATGCAGCGGTTGTACACCATCGTATTGAGCCCCTCGGTGTCATGTACCGTGGCAGCGACGGGGCAGACCTGCTCGCACGGGGCGTTCTCGCAGTGCACGCACATCATCGGCTGGAACGTGACCTGCGGATTGGGGTCTGAGATCTTCTCTTCGTAGGTCGCGCCGCTGCTCTTGAAATAGCGATCGATGCGCAGCCAGTGCATCTCGCGATTGCGGATGACCTGTTCCTTGCCGACGATCGGGATATTGTTCTCCGCCTGGCAAGCCACAACGCAGGCGTTGCAGCCGATGCAGGTGTTCATGTCGATCGCCATGCCCCATGCGTGCGGATCGTTGAACGCGGTCGGCCCGCCGTCGCGCTTCGCGGGCGTGGTGAAGGGGCCTGGCCAGAGCTGTAGCTCTTTGAGCACGTGGGCGTTCTTGTGTGGCGCGTGCGCGTCTTTCTTCAGTTGCGTGAGCGTGGTCTCGTGAACGATCTGTCCGGGCTGGCTTTTCTTGCCGATGCGCTGTTCGCGAATCTCAAAGCCCATCGGCTCGATGATGTTGTGCGCCTGCGTGGTGGCGATGTTGCAGCGCTCACCCGTCTTGGCGGCGGCAACGCCGTAGCCGACCCACGGATTGGCGGTGGTGCGGACTAGATAGCTGTTGTAGCCGATCTCCGAACCGATACTGCCCGCCCGTTCGGTCAGCATGCGCGCTCCGCATTGCGTGCGGCCGTAACCGAGCGGGAGCGTGATCACGCCCTCCGGCTGGGCGGGCATGATGTAACCGGGAACCGTCACTTTACGGTCGCCGACGGTCAATTCGATGAGATCGGTCGAATAATCGTCCTGAAAAATGCCGAGCCGTTTCGCGTCGTTGTAGTTCAGCAGCGCCGCATTGTCCCATGAGATCTTCGTGACCGGATCGGGCACTTCCTGCAGCCAGCCGTTGTTCGCGAAGCGGCCGTCATAGAGCTTGTAGTCGGGGACGAGGCGAAGCTCGTAACCCTCTGCACGCGAGCCGAAGCTGACGGTCGGTTTCTGAACCGTCGCGTTCCAGTCGCGGCGGCCGATCTGGTTGACTGGCGGCTCGCCTTGAGCGGCAAAACCATCGTGCAGGATCTGCCGGAATGCCTTGCTGGTGGCGACGAACGGGTCTTTCAGCCGGGCCTGCCAGGTGCGGTACACAATCGCCTGATCGAGCGACATTTCCGCGGTCGAATCCGGAGCAAGGGTCATCACGCTCGCGGGCGTTTCGCCGAGCAGCGATGAAAGCAATGAGCCCGGCGTGTAGCCGTTGAAGAGCGCTTTGATCATCGGCTGCTGAAGACAGACGGTTCCGTCCCACGCGATTGAATCGCCCCATGATTCGAGATAGTGAGCGCGATTGACATGCCACTGTGCCGCTTCGGATGTTTCGTTGTCGTACAGGGATAAATGCAGCGTTGTGCCGACTTTTGAAACATCGCCGATCGCTTTGCGGAATTCCAGGTCCGCAGGCGCGTCGTAAACCGGATTGCCGCCGAGCATGATCAGCGTCTCGACCTGCCCGGCGCTGATGGCCGCGACCAGCGCCTTGATCTGATCCAGGTAGGTCGCGCGATCCGGCTCGGGCTGCAGATTGATCGTGGTGCCGATCGCGCCAAGACGGGCATTGATCGCGTTGATCACACCCAGCACTTCGGCGGGCAGGTGAAACCCGCCGGCGACAATTGCTTTGCCCGCGTTGGCGGCCAGATCGGTCCATACGCGGTGGATGAATTCGGCTTCTTCGCGGCTGACGCTCTCCTGACCACTTTCCAGACCCGCCTCGTGGGCGAGCTGGAGGACCATGGAGGAAATCTTGCGTGTGCTGGCGGGGAAGCGCTCGTCGGCGACCGTGCCGGTGGTCGAAAACATCGACTCCACCACGTACATCCGGTTCATGGTTCTGGACGTGTCGGCGCTTTTGCGCTTCTGTGCCCAATCATTGGCATGACGCAGTGCGTAGGGATGCAGGCCGAGCAGATCGGCATCGAATGAGACGACAATCTCCGCTTTAGAAAGATCAAACACCTGCCGCACCGGCTGGCCGAATGACGTGCGGTTGGCGGCGTATTGATTGTCCGCGGAGATCGCTTCGTAGCTGTAGATCTTTGAGCCCGGGAACGCGGCCGCGAAGCGATTCAGCGCGTCCTGCGTGGTCGGCGAACTGGACGCTTCTGCCAAAACCGCCAGCTTGCTGCCGTTTGTTTTATAAGCAGCGAGCTTGTCTTGGATCGTCTTAATAAATGCCGGCTGGGAGACCGCGACGCGGTTTCCTTCCCGACGCGCGACGATCGATCGACTTCGCTCCGGGTCGTACATCTCCAGCAGGCTCGCCTGAGCATAAAGCGTGCTGGCACCTAGCTTTCCACCAAAAGTACGGCACTGCGGATGAAGGGGATTGCCTTCCACTTTGATCGGACGGCCGTCGTAGGTGCTGACAAGCAGTGGTTGAGCGTAACCACCGATCTCATAAGCAGTTGCGTAATGTTCCGGCACGCCGGGGACGCGGCCTTGCGGGCGCGACGTCTGCTCGACGACATTTTCCTTTGGCCAGCGACGACAGCCCGTCAGCGTCACGCCCGCCAGCGCCATCGATGCACCGGCGAGCTGTAGAAACTTGCGGCGCGACTGGCTGACCATTCCGTCCGGGTCGTATGTCGGGAATTCCGTCTCGATCGCGGCGCGGACGGCAGGCGTTTCCGCCAGCTCCTGAAGGGATTGCCAGTATTGTCGGCCGGTGTTCATGTCGCCTGCTGTCTTGTCGTTCATCGGTGGCACGTTGAGCAACTTGTCATGAAATTGTGATCACGGATCTTGTACCTGTCTTTCAGGAACGAACCGAGCATCTCTTGCGTGATCACGTCTGTCTTGTTCACCGTTTTCAGCTCATTGAAGATCAATTCGCTCTCCGTGCCGGGCTCGGCAGCGGCGAGGTCGCCGATCTTCCAGCCGAGATTCGTCACCTGGTCCCGTGGCCGCAACACGCCGGTGGGGTTTCGATGGCAGTCCAGGCACCACGCCATGGACAAATTCTTCGCCTGGTGCACGCCTTCCTCGCCCATGCGATCCACCCGGCTATGACATTCGACGCAGGAGACGCCTTTGTTCACGTGTGCCGAGTGATTGAAATACGCGAAATCGGGCAGGTCGTGCACCTTCACCCATTCGATGGATTTGCCGGTGGCCCAGGAGTCGCGAACCGGCTGGAGCTTCTCCGACGCCTGGCGCACATTGGTGTGGCAGTTCATGCAGGTCTGCGTCGGCGGGATCGCGGCGAACGCTGCTTTATCGACGGTTGTATGGCAGTACGTGCAATCGAGCCCGAGCTGGCCGACGTGCAGCGCGTGGCTGTAAGGCACCGGCTGGATGGGCTGATAACCGACGTCGGTGTTCTCGGGTGATGCGCCGAGTGCGCCGACGATGGGCACATAGGTCGCGCCGCCGACGATCAAAAGAACCAGGATCGGCAGAAGCAGGTTCGTCGTCTTCGGAAAGACGTATTTTGATGTGTATTTCTCGGCCATATAAACCGACGAATTGCGTCGTCGTCTTCAAGAACCGGTCAAGATAGCGAAGCGCCTGCGGGTTACAATGCTCGCTCGCTGAAATAATCGTTTAGTGCGTCAAACTTGTCACGCCCATAAACGCAATGCGACATCACGCCACATTCCAAAATCAAACAGCCGGCCGCGAAAGGTGGAGAGGAGATTTTATCCATGGAGTACTTGTGAATATGCTGGTTAAACTCGCGGAGAAATTGCATACTGTTGCGCATGCCTGTTACTACTAAAAAGCCTCGCAAGACAGCCAGCAAGCCTGCTGCGAAGCGAGGCCACGGAATCAGCAATGTTCGTCTACTCGCTATGGCTGCCAAGAGCAAGCCGCCGCAGCGGTGGTATGACGAAGCAAAAAAGCCATTTCAGTCCAAATCCGATTGATTACCGTCCATCTCCTTCGCCGCATACCAAAGCCGCATTAGCTCCTCGATCCTTCCCATCTGCTTCGCAGGCACCGTCCCTCGAACTTCTATCACGTCATGCCGATCAACCGTATCGAACCAGCCGACGACGGCGGCCGACCGGGAAGACAATTGGGTCATCACACGCCGACCATCGCGATTCCAGGGAAGCAGTACATGCCACTCCGGCAGCGGATCTGAAAAAGTCGTCGTAATCGCGACTATGACCAGCGGCGTTCCAGCGTGTGCATCGGCAGGATCGCTGACAATTATCGCCGGGCGCTCTTTGACGAACCCATTTCGATCGGCCACACGCGCCCAGATGATGCGTCCGTACTCGATGCGTCCAGTGCTCGCTGACCTTTTCATTCGAGGATCCCGCGCCGCAGAGAAAAAGATCGTCGCGTGAAAATCTTTTAGATCTCCACAAACTCCATCGCCGGTTCATCGGCTTCGGAGATCGTGGGCACCTTAATCGATGTGAACGGTTCGCCCATCTCCTGGCGAACGTGCGCGACGTCATAAGTCCGGCGGCCAAGCAGCTTGGCGTAGACGTTGCCTTCGCGCATCGCGCCGTCGCGCGGGGGGAACGCGGCGACGAATGCCTGCGACATGTTTTGGTAGTTCTCCCACGAGCCGTCCTTCTCGACCCACGTTGCGGACGGGAGAAGGATATCGGCGTGGTGAGTGAGGTGGCTGGGGAGTATGTCCTGTACGACTTTGTAGAGCTTTTTTAGCGGCGCGGGCGCGTCCAGGCCGGTCCAGTGGCTGAGATAACCGCCGACCACCCACGCGGCCTTGAGTTTTGTCGGATGCTGCTGGGAGAACTCGTCCCACGTCTGTTTCGCGCCGCCGAGCAGATCAATCACGCGGGTGACGCCGTTCTTGTTCGGCACCTTTTCCGCCTGGATGCGGAATGTCTCCTGTCCGGAGACGTAATGACGGAAGACCTCGTCCTCGGCGGCCATCGGCACCGGTCCGATGACCAGCAACGCCGCCGGATCGATCGAGCGGATGTATTTGCCCAGCAGGTACGCCTCTTCGCTGGCCATCATCGGGCTGAGGACTGCGCAGAGACTTGCGTCGCCGTTTTCTTTATGGATCCGCTTCAGGTCGGTATCGGCCTGCTGGATCGCGTCGTCGTAATTGGATTCCACCTGGCTGCCGTACTGCGTGCGCATCGCGCCGTAGAGACGCTTCGGATCGTTGACCACCTTGTGCGAATACCGCGTGTCGTCGCTGATCCACCACTTGTTCAATTGTTCGTTGTAGCGCGGCTTGAGTCGATAGACAACGCCTTCATTATGGTGGACCCAGATGTTCTCACCTCCCGCATCCGCCGGGGAGATGCTTGGGGCGCTTTTGAGGAACCACACCCGCTGTTTGAAGAGGAAATCTTTGTCAAGCAAGGCGCCGACGGGGCACAGGTCCACCACATTTCCAGAAAGCTTGTTATTCAGCGGCTTGCCCGGGAAAATCTCGATCTCTTCCTTGCTCCCGCGGCCGTCCACAAACAGTTCGCTCGTGCCGGCCACCTCGCGGGTGAAGCGCACGCAGCGCGTGCACATGATGCAGCGGTCGTTGTAGAGCAGGACGTGCAATCCCACGTCTTTCTTGGGCTTTTTCTGCTTGGCTTCCTCGAACCGCGATTCGCTGCGGCCGAACTGGTAGGAATAATCCTGCAGGTTGCACTCACCAGCCTGATCGCACACCGGGCAGTCCAGCGGATGATTCACCAACAGGTATTCCATCACCTGCTTCTGATTGGCGATCGATTTGGTGGAATTGAGATGCACGACCATTCCGTCGCGCACCGGTGTCTGGCAGGTCGGCACGAGCTTGGGCACGCCTTCCACTTCGGCGAGGCAGATTCGGCACGAGGCGACGATGGAGAGCCCCGGGTGATAGCAATAATGCGGAACTTCAATCCCGGCGTCGGCGCACGCCTGGATAATCATCTGCTTGTCTTTACACTCGATGGTCTGGCCGTCAACGGTGATCTTGGGCATACGTGCTGAAGTGTATCGGGGAGCAAGGCAGAGTCCACCGGACCGGCGGCATATCGCATAACGGCTGATTCATTGTCTGGGCGCATCGAGGCCGGGGAGCAACTCGCCGGCGGCAACCGTTGCGCCCGGCATCGCAAGAACATCGATCCCATCGCCGGCGCGCTTGATCGCGGGCGCGTCGTACGTCCACTTCCCGCCGGCCACCTGATGCGGGTGACGATACACCTCGACCACCCGATCGATCAGGTTGATGATCCAATACTCCGCCACGCCCGATCGCTGTCCGGACTGCGGAATCGCCGCAGTCGCGAAAGAGTCGATCGTTGCGGAATGAGAATCAAGTTTTCCGAACCAGACGTACCCCGCGCCAGCGCATTGAATTTGTACGGCCGTTTCGTCGCGTTCGGGTGCACTCATTAGCGTCGACGCCGGGCCGCAAGCATCGCCATGCCGCCGAGAACGAGCATCGCGCTTGTCGGCTCGGGAAGTGCCGTGACGACGGTTTCAGCGGGGAAATTGATGTCGTAGACGGCACCCGGGCCGACGTAATTAAGATCTACAAAGTATTGCAGTCGCAACGTGTCGCCGGGCGTGAAGGTGTAGCCGGTGACTGCAACGGTGTTGGAAAGCGAGTAGTTCGTCAGCAGGCCGGACTGTGAGAACGTGATGCTCGATGAAGTCCCTGGCACCACCGCACCGCCATTATAAATGTGCGACTCCATGACGCCGCTGGTCAGCACATTTGTTCCCGGCCCGGTCATCGAAGTGAAGCCGGTGTAAATCGTGGTCATGTTGAACGGGCCGCTCGTTCCTGAGATCGGCCGATCCACGTTCCATGTGATCATGTTCCCGGTGGTGTTGCCGGCGGTCGTGATATAAAAGTCGCCGGTGAGATTAATCCCGGTGGCTGGCGACGTGATCGTGATGATCGGCGCCGGAGAGACCGTCGCGCTGCTGGTGATGCTCCCGAGAGTCGCCGGGCCGGAGAAGGTGAGTTGTGCCCGGCATACTGAAGCGGTCGCCATCAGTGACAGAGCGAGGATCGAGTTAAACATTTTCATGTGAGGGCTCGTTGTTCGATTGTGAAAAGTCTAAATACTGGCGATCGCGCTGACGCAGCGCCATCGTCGGATTGCGTGTATTGGGAAGCCGGGGGAAACGGCAATTCGGTTGGCTAAAAATTTAAGCTATGAGATTAGCCAGGAACTGCCGGAGTCGGAATCTCTCCTGAATTGAAAGCGAGACTAATTCTAGTCCGGATTTTTGCTGGTGCAAGGATATTCCGGACCGGTAGACAAGCGCGAGAAATTTCCCGCACCAGACTCTGTCTGAATACAAGTGGCACGGGCTTCCAGCCCGTGATTAATTTATAGATGCGATGGGCTGGAAGCCCATGCCACCAAATACAAGTACCGTGTTCGATCGTTAAACCGCGAGCAATTGCTTCAAGCGATCGGGGGTCTGCGTCCGATAAAGATCAAGTGAAGCTCCAGAAGCTCTTAAGCCTGCTCGTGGAATCCGACAATCGGGCGGCCGATGATCTGTTGCTCGAAGCATTGCGGCTCGGCAACGAGCAGGAGCAATCCATTGCGCTTGAAGCCCTGATTCGGCGCGAAAAGAGCTACGGGCTCGTCGGCGTATTAGCGCAGTTTGCCGACCTGCCAAAAGGTCTCAAAGGCGCAATTATCGACCGGGCCCGGGCGTTCTATTTTGCGCTCTCCGAGGCCGGGCGGGGGGAGAATCGACCGGCGCGGCTGGCGGCGATCAAGATCATCGCGGCGGCGAAGATCGGGAAACTCAGTTACGTCCTATCGGAAAACCTGCGCGAGACCGACGACGAGATCGCCGGCGCGGCGTGCTTCGCGCTGATGGAGATGGCGCGATGGGTGAATTCGCAATCGCGATTGATGCACCGATTTGAAAACGCGCGCGACGACGAACTCACGCTCGTCGGCACCGACGCCTCGAGCAATGATTCAACCGTCGTCAACGCCCTGACCGCGCCGGCGGACCTCACCGAGGCGTACCAGCGCGTGATGCGCGAGCGGCCGGAGATCGAAAGCGCCGTCGCCCGATCGCTCGACTGGTCGCGGAGCAAGCACATTCAAGACCTGCTCCGCGCCGCACTCCTGCTGTGCGATCACCCGCAGAGCAAGACGCTGGCGATCCTGAAATCCACCCGTCACGGCGGGCAGGCGTCGATGGTGCGCAAGCTCCAACAGCCGCCAAGCGCCGATCATGTCGAGGCCTTCCTGCTCGGTGCCTCGCACGGACATCTGCGGACAAATTTCGCTACCGCTTTCGCGGCCATCAGTGAAACGCACGTGCTCAATGCATTGCTGCGGCGCACCTACTGGCTGCTGGATAATCAACTGCACCTGTGCATCCACAATGTCGATCGCGGCACATGGTGGTCCGAGAACACCCTCGCCGCCGATCTGGCGCACCGGCCGGTCGCGGACGCGATGCGGATCGCCGACTGGATCGCCGCGTCGGGGCTGCATGATACAATCCAGGACCAGCGGCTTGCGCAAGTGCTGGCGCACGTGAAGAGCGAGCCCAAGGCGCGGCTGCGCGTGCTTCGCCAGGCGGCCATGCGTCCGCGCGGGGCATCGACGGAAATCATCAAGCAATTCCTGGACGATTCCGATGAGCGACTCGTGCGCATCGCGGTGCGCGAGATCATCCGTCGCCGACCGGCCGAGGCGCAAGCAGTGCTGTTGCAGCGCATGACGCAGGCGACCGAGAGCGTCCGCCGGCTCATCAGCCGTGCCATCGGCCAGACCGGATTCGAACAATATTGGCGGCAATTTGACCGGCTGGAGCGGCCACAACGCCGCCAGGCCGGGCGTGCGATGCTCAAGCTGATGCCCGATGCGGTGACGCGAATCGGGCGGTATCTGACAACCGGCACGATCGAGCAGCGCGTGCGGGCGCTGCAGATGGTGCAGGAGCTGGAATTGGCGGATCGTTTCCGCGATGCGCTGGGACAACTGTGCCTGCATGCCAACGCGCGCGTGCGCTCTAAAGCAGTCAGCCTGCTGGTGGAAGTGCCCAGCGAAGCCACTTCCGCGATCCTAGAAAAAGTGCTGGCCGACACCGACGCGCGCGTCCGCGCCAACGCGATTGAAGTCCTCGAGGCCAAGCGGTCGGCGGAGTATGTGCCGATGCTCGCCGAGCGGGCGCGGTCGGCGCACAACCGGGAGCGCGCCAATGCGATCAAGGCGCTGCACCGGATGCGCGTCGGCGTTGCGTCGGAGCAACTGGCATTCATGTTGAACGATCAGCGACAGGAACACCGCATCAGCGCGCTGTGGACGCTGCGGCACATCGGGCTCTGGGGTCTGGTCAGCGAGGTCGGCCGGCTCGCCCGCGCGGATGAAAGCCTGAAAGTGCGACGCTACGCCGCCGGCATTCTCAAAAGCATTATCGACTCGCTGCAAAAGAGCGGCGCCTTGCCCGCACCGGCCGGGTCACCGCCGGTCATTGTCGCGAAAGTGGCCTGAGCGCGTTTTCAAACCCGCACCCCAGAGGTTCGTCATGTCATCTTCCCTCATCTCGATCCTCAGTGCCGCGACGCCCGACCAGGTCTTTAAGAGCATGGGGCAGACGCTGGATGAATCGGTCAACCCGAATCACATCCTGCTCATCGTCGCTGCGCTGGTCGCACTGATCGCGCTGATCGCGGTGCTGAACCGCCGGTCATCGCCAAAGAGCAACAAGCCCAAAGTCGTACACAATTCCGCGAAGTTGCTGCGCCAGATCGCCCGGCAAGTGGGGCTCAAGCCCAGAGAGTTAAAACAGCTCAAGGCGCTGGCGGAGCAGGAGAATGTGCAAAATCCGCTGGTGCTGCTGCTGTGCCCGTCGGTCTTGCAGGCGGCGATGAAGAACAGGCAGTGGACGGTGAAGAAGTGATCGCTGCAGTTCGCCGGCGGTAACTTGATCGCCACTTGCTGGTTCGCGTCTCTTGCCGATGATCGTCCGGCAGTCATTAGCCGAGGAGATCAATCGTGGCAGCAGGCGTGAGAAATGCGGGCGTGTTCGGGCACATGCCCGATGGTCAGCCGGTGGAACGATATGAACTCGATAACGGCCGCGGCTTGCGCGGCGACGTGCTTACGCTCGGCGGGGTTATGTGGCGGCTCCGCACGCCCGACCGCGCCGGCCAATCCAGCGATATCCTGCTCGCCCCGGCGGAATTGCCCGCGATGCTCGCGTCGAGCTCGCCATACATGGGCGCGCTGATCGGCCGCTTCGGCAACCGAATCAAGGACGGCCGATTCACGCTCGGCGGCAAGGCATATCAACTCGCGATCAATAACGCCCCCAACTCCCTGCACGGCGGAAATATCGGGTACGACAAGCGCGTCTGGACCGCCGAGCCAATCACGTCCGCCGACGGCGTGGCGCTGAAGCTGTCGCTGGTAGATCGCGACGGGACGGAGAACTATCCCGGAACAGTCCGCGTGAGCGTCGTCT
>JACMML010000130.1 GCA_014379105.1 Phycisphaerae bacterium | reverse complement strand
TGCGTTCGCACGCCGCGGCCTTGCGGTGGATGCCACCAATGCTGCACGTCTCCTTCGCGGAACTGCCGGGCGGCGGCACGTATTAGTTGCTGGCGGAGGATGCCCGGTTCGGCGTGCAGTAGCGCCATCGCGTCCTGCAACTGATCGCGGAACCCATAAGCGCCGCCGGACTGATAAAAACCGGTTCGCGCCCACATACGGCACGCGAGCGTCTGGTAGAGCAGCCAGCCGTTGGCCAGGAAATTCACCGAAGGATCAGGCGTCTCGACGTACATCACGCCCAGGGTTCGGCTCCAATAGTGCCACACACCTTCCAATGCCCGTTGGGCGGCGAACGCGCTGCGGTGCCGCTGGATAAGCTCCCGTGCGTGTGCGTCGGATCCCGCGGAGCCGAAGCTAAAGCTGATCTCCTTCTCCTGATTCGCCTCCAGCGCGATGCGAACCTGCAGCGCCGCGCACGGATCGAGCCCGGCGCCGACGCGACCGGAAAGGCGAACCTGCCCGAGTGCCGCCGGACTGCCCGCGCTCCCATTGCGTCCGACAAAATCTGTGCGGTCGCCGGTGAACGTGCGTACGGTTTCGCTGCTGTCAGCAAACACCACGCGCCCGGCGAACTCGGTGTTGTATGCGTTGCGCGCAAACAGCGCATTAGTGATCGGATCAATCTCGGTCACTACGTGCATCGATGTTTTGTGCCGCAGTTCGCCGAGCACCAACTCCCAATAGCCCGTAATCGAGATGCGGCGCGGACGTCCGGAACGGTTGATGATCTTGAACCTCGAAAACTTAACCGGCGCGTCCGTGGCGACGTAGATTGTCAGCTCGGTGAAGATGCCGTCTTCTTCGTACTCAAAGATGGTGTATCCAAAACCGTGACGGATGATGTATGGCATCTCCCCGCGCACCGGGTGCGGCGATGGCGACCAGAATCGGCCGGTCTCTTCGTCGCGGATGTAGAATCCTTCGCTATTGCCGCCGCTGACCGGATCATTATTCCATGTGGTGAGCCTGAATTCGTGGCAGTTCTCGGCCCAGGTGTATTCGGTTCCGCTCTCGGAAACGACGGTCCCGAACTGCTCGTTTGCAATCACGTTGGACCAGGGCGCCGGCGTGTTTTGTCCCGGCGCAAGCAGCGTGACATATTCGCGGCCGTCCTGCGTAAAACCGCCGAGCCCGTTGAAGAATGCCAGATCGCGCTTCGGCGTCTCGGCGCGAGTCATACTCTCCACACGGCGGCGCGACGGCTTGAGCAATGGCGCCGTCGGCTCGCTGCGTTCGCGTCGTTCCACCTGCTCGCGCAACGTTCCGGCATCATCGAACAGGACCACGCGCGCGACCGACTGCAGCAGGACGCGATCGTCATCCGACATCTGTTCGCCGCGGACGATGAACAACCCGCCGGGCTTTGCGATCAGACTCGCTTCATGGCTGCCGGCGAATGTATCCATGATCATGTCATGGAGACTCTGGCGATAGACCGAGTCGTCCTCGTTCCAGACGACCAGATCGATGAGGAGTCCGCGCATTCGCCAGTAGGCGTGGGCCTGAACTGCTTCGCTGACCAGATCGAGCTTGGTGCGATCGCGGATTCGCAGCAGCAGGATCGGCAAATCGCCCGAGACGCCGTGGCCCCACAGGCTCGATTGTCCACGACGATTGCGGCCCAGAATGCTTGCGCTGGCGCGACGGCGCGACGTGGCGTACACGAGCGAGCCGGCAAGCTGACAATAAAGCTGCGCCGACGCTTCGGACACGCCCAACTGGCGCATCTGCACGTGGCTATGCGTCCACGCCAGCTCGCACACGCGGGCGGCCAGACGCGGGTCGTCATACTTATCGATCAGGGCGCGAGCGCCGTCACGCGTCTCGGACACCCCCGTGACGATGTCGACGCGCGCCACCTCACCGGGGCTCAGATTCACTACGCGGCGGATCGAAACGACGGGGTCCAGTACGGAACCTTGGGTATCGGTGAGTTTTCCGCCGCGATCCATCGCCTGCGGCGCCGCCGAAGTCCGGCCGCGACCGATGAATTTCATGCGATCGGTCTCGAAGGAAGTCTCATCGGTGGTTCCGCCGTGCACCGAGATCAGGTGAAGCATCCATGGCGGACGCTCCGACGCCGAGCGCGGGCGGCGCGTGCAGAGGATCGCGTGGCGCTCTCGGACCAGTTCGGTCTGCACAAATAAGTTACTGAACGCCGGATGGGACAGGTCTTGGGCCGACGGTGCGAGAACGACCTCCGCATAGGTTGTCACTTCAATCGCGCGCGGCTCGGCGGACCGATTCGTGATCGTCACCCGCCGCAGTTCGATATCGTCCTCCGGCGAGACGCTAATATCCGTGTGGGTTTCAATGCCATTGTCCAGGCGTCGAAACTCGGCACGCGCCTGCGAGAAAATGGCTTCATAGTTGCGCGTTGGGCGGAGAGTCGGTTGATGACTCGTCGACCAGAAACGCTCGGAATTCACGTCGCGCAGATAGCAATACGTTCCCCAGCAATCGCGGGTCGCGTCTTCGCGCCAGCGCGTGACGGCAAGGTCGCGCCAACGGCTATACCCGCCGCCGGCGCTGGTGATCATCACGTGATACTGACCATTGGAAAGCAGGTTGACAGCCGGTGTCAGGCCGTTCGGGTCCGTGAAGATCCGCATCTTCTGCTCGGTTTCCACCGAGCCCGACCGGGTGGTTGCCGCTTCGGTCGAGTGCGGGAATACCGGAGCGACGGCACGAGGGACTCGCTCTTGCAGCAATAGGTCGGTCGCCCGCAACATCGGATCCGCATCAAACCGCCGTTGCATCGGCCGATCGAGCAGCACGTACGCCAGTGACAGGAAGCTCATCCCTTCGTGGTGGGCCATGAATGATTGAACCGTCGCACTGGTTTGTCCGCGCGTGAGCCTCGATGGCGTGTAGTCGACCGCCTCGTAGAAGCCGTAGTCGCCCATCCGCCCGTCGGTCGCCAGCCGTTCAAGATTGCGACACGCCGCTTCGGGCGCGACCATCAGCGCCATGACTGTCGCGTACGGCGCGATCACAACGTCTTCGGCCAAGCCGCGCTTTAAACCCAGTCCGGGCACGCCAAAAGCGTGGTATTGATAGTTCAGTTGTGCATCAGTGGCGTTATATCCGGATTCGGAAATTCCCCACGGCACGCCGCGCTGCTTGCCGTAATCGATCTGCCGCCGCACGACCGCTTTGTAGGTGCGATCGAGCAGGGTGTTCTCATACGTCGGCATCACCAGTAGCGGCATCAGGTACTCAAACATCGACCCGCTCCAGCTCAGCAGGGATGGATTGCCACGCGCGGTGGTCAGGAGGCGGCCCAGCGCAAACCAGTGAGTCTGATTGAGCTGCCCCTGCGCGATCGCGACGAAACTGATCAGCCGGCATTCCGATGCTAAAAGGTCGTAGTAGCCGACATCCGACCGCAGATCGGTGGCGTTATAGCCGATCGTGAAAAGGTCTTTGGTTTTGTCATACAGAAGAGACACGTCTACATCAGCGAACTCATAACATCGCGCCGCAGCGTCCTCCATCGCCCGGATACGGTCGGCGGCTCGATTCGAGGCTTCGACGATACGGCGACGAAAATCCTGCAGCCACGAACGCAGCGAATCCGACATTCCGGCGCCGTCGATGAGGAGCGCCTCGATCATCGGCTCCAACTGCGGTTGCAGCGTGGCCACCTCGGCGAGGGTAGGCACCGTTTCCAGGCGACTGAGCGCGTCGTTTAAGCGTTGCTGCTGGCTCGCGTCTAACGTATCGGCTGCGGGGAGCGCGGCGAGGGAAGTCCATGGCGCGAGGAAAGCCAGATCCTCCTGATGATCGTGCGCCGCGCGTAGCAGGGCGCTGGCCCACCACTGGAATTGCGTATCACCGACTTCGATCGCTGTGATGTCCGTCGCCGTGTCGCGCACGCGGTGTAGAAGGTGGTTTAAGCCCGTGAGGGTTTTGGGTGCCAGCCGTAAATCGGCACGGATGTCTTCCAGCTTGCGAATTACGTCCGGGCGCGGCAAAGCCGCAGTTGCCGCCAAACCGTGGGCCACATCGAGCAGAACGCCGAGCGTGTCATCTATGCCAGCGCAGGCACGTTTGCTGACGATGGGTTCCTCAGCGATTCCGATCAGCCCGCGCCGCAGCACGAGCAGATGACCCATCAGATTGCCGCTGTCGACGGTCGAAACATACTTAGGCGGTAGCGGCCGGAGCGTTCGCGTGTCGTACCAATTATAGAAATGCCCGCGAAATCGCTCCATGCGGGCCATGGTGCTGAGGGTCTTCTCGGTTCGGTCGAGTAATTGGGCAGCGGAGAGGTATCCAAAGTCGTACGCCGACAGATTCGCCAGCAGCGCCATGCCGATATTCGTCGGGCTGGTCCGGGCGGCGATGACCGGGTGCGGCTCTTCCTGAAAATTATCCGGGGGAAGCCAGTTTTCCTGTGCCGTCACAAAGACTTCAAAATATCGCCACGTCCGCCGCGACAGTGAATGAAGAAACGTAACCTGCGATTCCGTGAGTCGCGGAGCCTGTGCCGGGATCGTGCGGCTGAACCACCAGGCGATTGCCGGCGAGAGCAGCCATAACCCCAATAGCGGCGCAAAGGTGACCACATGCGGCTGGCGTACGGCCGTCACTGCGAAGATCGCCACCGAGAGCGCGGTCACGCCCCACATGGATACATACGTGTCGACAAGCCCGCCCCGCGCCGCGCGGTGCGCATCGCTGGATGTCTGCCATTCCAGCAGACAGCGACGTGTCCAGAACATACGTCCGAGGGTTCGTGCGATTGCATCGGCGCTGACGAACGCCTCGTACGGCAGGAACGCCAGGGAGAAAAGAATCTGGGCGAGCTGCCGCGCGATGGGCGTTACCGACGATCCGAAGTGTATCAGCCACGGCAACTCCGCGGGCTTGCGCACCAGTCCCACCAGCATCACCAGCAACGGCGCGGCCGCCACGGTCGCAACAACGAGCAGCGTCGCGGCGGGCGCGAGTCCCGGCCACACAATCCAACCGCACAGTAGCAGCATCAGCATCGCGACCGGAACCAGGCTGCGGCGAAGATTGTCCAGTATTTTCCATCGCGACAGCGCCGAGATTGGGTTCGGCGCCCAGCGTGAATCACGTCCCGGCACGCGCGGCAAAAGCCAATACGCGATCTGCCAATCCCCGCGAATCCATCGTCGGCGCCGGCTCACGTCCGCTCCATAACGAGCCGGATGATCTTCGTATAACTCCACGTCGCTGATCAGCGCCGAACGGGCGTACGCGCCCTCCAGCAGGTCGTGGCTCAGAATAGCGTTGTCCGGAAATCCTGAGCAGGTCGCTTCAAACGCGGCCACATCATAGATGCCCTTGCCGATGAACGAGCCTTCGCAGAACAGATCCTGATAGACGTCGGATACGACGCGCGTATACGGATCGAGCCCCGCGTCGGCCGCAAATAGCCGGACGAACCATGACCGCCCCGCACTCGGCAGGCTGATGCCCACACGCGGCTGAAGAATTCCATAACCTTCCACCACGCGTCGGCGCTTGTGGTCAAACACCGGCCGATTGAGCGGATGAGCCATCGTGCCCACCATCACGCTGGCCGAGTCACGCGGTAGCTCGGTATCGGTGTCGAGCGTGATGACATATCGCACGTCGCGGAGTTTGGTCGTGTCACCGACGATCTCCGCAAAATGCTGCCTGGATCCATGGAGAAGAAAGTCATTAAATTCTTCGAGCTTGCCGCGTTTTCGCTCGCGCCCCATCCATAAACCGTCGGCGGCGTTCCACCGTCGCGGGCGATGAAAGAGGAAGAATATGTCGTTTCGTTCCTGGCCGTAGGTTTCGGCGAGTGATTCGATCCCCTCCCGGGCGTGACTGATCAGTTCCGCGTCGCCGGGCATCACTTCCTGCGGTGCGTCGCCGAGGTCTGTCAGCAGGGCAAAGTGCAGGTTCTTGTCGGCATTGGCGAGGTAGCGAATCTCCAGCGCGCTGACCAGCGACTGAACCGATGCCGCGCTGCGCAGCATCGTGGGCACAACAACGATCGTGCGATTCTCCGGAGGAATCCCGTCGCTAAAATCCATCCGTGGCAGCGGCCGCGGGCCTACCAAAGCAGTCGCCAGCCAGTTGATCACCCCAATGCCGATCTGCACGGCGCACATCAGCACCGGCACCGCTAACAGAAACAGCGCCCAGCGCCGAAGCCCGAGTCGCTGCACCTGATCCGGCCATAATGTGGTGATCCCGGCGGTGACCAGCGCGACGCCGAACAGGTAAAATAGCAGCGGAAATTGTCGAAAAATTCTGCCAGCGATCACGCGCACGGGTCGGCGCACTCCGGCGGCGCGGTCCAGAGCTCGGCGGGCGTTTCCGATCAGATGAAACCCGACGTGAGTCGAAAGACCGCCGGGACCGGACCCCGCGACAGCGATAGTTTTCCGGGCGACCTCGATTTCCGAAAGCTGACTTTGTCGGGCGATCTCCTCGACGGCGTGGCGGTAGCGGTCCCGCGTCCTGAAGTCCATGTCGGCATACACGCCGGCGGGGTCGGTGCGCAGCGTTTGCTCGACGACGCTGTGCTCCTCGACGAATTCCTTCCAGTCGGTGGAACTGAGGAATCGCAGACTCGTAACGCTATTGCCGATCGATACCTGGTCCGCCGCCTGCACCTGGCTCTCCATCTGCACGAGCGGGCCGAGTCTCAGCCCCTGCTCGGAGATGCGGTGTTCCAGCCAGCTCTGCGCAAAAGCATAGTGCGGGCTCTGCCCGTGTAGATGCCGCGTGAGCTCCGCAAGGAAGGCGCTGGTGAACGGCGGGTTGGCGCGCGCCATGTCCGCCAGCACGATGATCAGGCTGCTGGGATTCTTCTCGACGACCGCCGCCATGCGCTCGGCCCAGTCGTTCGCCGAATCGCGATCGCGCCGACCTGCCGCCAGGTGCGCCGCCACGCGTCGGAGGTTCTCCAGCAGCGCCAGCCGCAACATGATCGGCACGGCCCACAGTTCGCCGAGTTTCAGCGGGGTGACCGCCTGATAGGCGGCAATGAACCCGCGCAGGCTTGTGGCATCCACCCGCCCGTCCACATGCGAGATCAACTGCAGCGCGATCCCGTACACGCGGGGGAATCCCGCCGCCGCGCCGCTTGTCAGCCGCGGCAGCTCCCGGCTGTAAGACCGCGGCAGATGCCGGCGGGCTGTGTGAATCTGTTCTTCGATTACATAAAAGTTATCCAGCAGCCATTCCGCCGCCGGCACGATACGGCGCGATTTCTTGACCGCGGCGGCGATCAGATCATAGGTCTCGACCAGCACGCACTCATTACTGTTTAATCGGTCCAGCAAACGATCCGGCCGGCGGTCCAGCGCCACACGATCAGATTCCGCCAGCGCCGCCGCGTGGCGTTGTAGCTGGGCGATGCTGAAGAGTTCGGCCCGCAACGGGAGCTCGTGGTCCGCCTGCGACGATTCAGGTACGGCATTGGGACGATGGAGGTTCCGAAGGCGTCCAAGGCTTTTTGAGATTCGTGCAAGATCAATTGTCACTGGTCGGACACTCGCTTTCGAGATAACTCGCCGGCGACAAAGTTCGCCGCGTGCCCGGCAACGCGATCATCCGGCTGAAACGCCGCTTCGCTCGCCGTGTGAATGGAAAGTTCGATGAGGAATGACGCCAGGCATGATCGAACTGTCGTAAACCCCGACGAGTTCTGTCGTCCAGTCGAACATGACAATAGGCGGCGAATACGCCCTTGTCCAACCTGTCGCGGTCAGGCCTGATCGGGTCGAACGAACGCGAGAAATTTTTTCAGTATCGCGCCGCCGGACACCGGTCGCGAGTAAATGCACTCGAGTGGGCTCGAACCACCAACCCTCGGTTCCGAAGACCGATGCTCTATCCAATTGAGCTACGAGTGCGCGGCGTATTACACTAATCGTTTCTCACTGCATCCTCAACTTTATGTGCTGGAGCGAATTCGCCCTTGCCTTAGATAGCGTCTCTGCGCCCTCTGTCGCGGCGTCGTCGGGCTGCAAATGTCGAAAGCAGCAGGAAGATCGCGCCGGCACCGCTTGGCTCGGGCACTTCGAATGCGCCCAGATCCGGTGCGGCGTTGTTGAAGGGCAGGCCGACATCCCTGCCGGCGTCGATCAGGTCGCTTCCGGGCTTCAGGTGCATGAATGTGATGTCCGGCAGGCTGCCATCGGGTTTGCGGGGCAGGGTCATCTGGCTGGCGTCGAGGCTTTGGAAATCCGCGTCATTTACGGTGACGGGCAGGGTGAACCAGTTGTGGGAGACCTTGTCCCCGGTCTGATTCAAGTTGGAAACGCCCGTGCCGACGTAGGCCAGGTTGTTATGCATGATTTCGCGCGTGCCGGGGACGCTGGAGTTTTCAGGGCTGGTATCAATGGCCTCGAGCATATTGAAGTTTGCGCCCGAATTGCTGTAGGCCGTGTTGTTGTACCAGTTGGCGGCTTGGCCTGGGTGATGGTTGGCATAGAAGCCGTTGGCGCCGTTGTCGGCCGAGAGGCAAAACGTGACCGTATGCACCGGCGGCGGATCGGGGAAGCTTCCGCCGCTGGCGCCGAAGCCGCCGATCTTGAACCCGGTCTTATTTCCGTCCAGCCGCCCGTTGTCATACGCCCAGCAGTGGTCAAACGTAACCCCGCCGCCATCGTTGCTGATGCAGTCGAATCCGTCATCACTGTTGCCCCAGGCGCGGGATCCCCTGAACACGTTGCCTGAGCCGCTTGAATGCGCGCCGAAACCATCGGTGTTGCCGGCGGACAATCCGTTCACGCCCACGAGATTATATGAATCGCAATTCTCGATCAGGTTATTTGATGCGTTCCCACGGAGATAAATCCCGTTGCCTTGATCATCGCGCGTGACGATCTGCCTCAGTGTGTTGCCGCTGCCAGAGATTCGCCAATTGTCGGCCTGCTTGAGCGTGCCGGCACGGACGCCGGTGACATCAATGCCTTGGAATGTATTGCCGGATCCGGTTACCTGAATGGCGCACACTCTGAGCGTGGTGGGCGCGATATTCTTAAAATCGAGAACTGGCCGCGGGTCTCCCGGATAGGCAAGATAGCGGATGTCGCTCTTGGTGAAGTTGACGACGTATTGATAGGTCGCGTCCGTGGCCGCGACATTGAAGTTGGTGTACGTCCCGCCGCGCAGATAGACAGTATCCCCCGCGCCCGCCGCCTGCTGCGCCTTGGCCAGGCTGGCAAATGGCTGGGCGAGTGTCCCCGCGCCGGCGTCGTTCCCATCGGTGGCGACGAAGTAGGTCGCCGCCCGCGCCGCGTCCGACGCCAACAGCGCAAGGACCGCCGCTAGTGCCCCGGATGATCCGCGCATGTTCCGCTGCATTCCCAGCCTCCGTCGCAAGACTCTGCAATGGTACATCATTTCGGATTGGGAAAAAGGATTTTTCACGGCGGGGCGACGGACGACTGTTCGAGACGGCGGGCTGTAAATCCGGTTGCTTGGTAGACTGATCCCCCATGGGCGAGATTCGCAGGCTAGTTCGCGGGCCGTTGCTTGTACCGCGCGCAGGCGGGGCGGTGGATTTTTATCCCGATGGCGTGCTGACCGCCGATGCGGGGGGGCGGTTGGTTTATGTGGGGACATGGGGCGCGGGTCCGGCGGGGGGTGACGACAATCTGATCATCGAGCGCGCGCGGGGCATGATGATGCCGCCGCTCCTGGATATCCATACGCACGTGCCGCAGCACCCGATTCGCGGGCGGTTTGTCGAAGGCGTGCCCGACGACGCGCCTGGGGGCAAGCTGCTGGCGGGGCTGCTGAAGAACGTATTTCCTGTTGAAGCCGAATGCGATGCCCGGGTCCGCGCCCAGATCGTCGTGCGCGAGTTTCTGCGCGACACGCTGTCCCATGGCGTCGTCGGCGGGATGGTCTACGTCACGCCGTCGCCGGTCGCGACCGAGGCGGCGCTGTCGATCCTTCCGGACACATGGTCGGTGGGTCTGGTGTTGATGAACCAGAATTGCCCCGAGTATCTCCGCACGCGCGATGCGACACTGGAGGCGGATGTGGATCGGATCGCCGGCGCGTACGGGCGGCGGCTGGTGATCACGGATCGTTTCGCGGTGGCGGTGGACGCGCCTCTGCGTAAGCGCGGCGTCGCGCTGGCGGCGCGGTACGGACTGCGCACGCAGACGCATCTGAATGAACAGGTCCTGGAGAAGCGATTTGTCGAGCAGACACTCTATCCCGATGCCAGAAGCTACACCGACGTTTATCTACGTGACGGGCTGCTCGATCACAATTGCGTGCTGGCGCACTGTATTCAGATGCGGGATGAGGAATGGGAGATCGTCTCGCGCACCGGCTCGGCCATCGCGCATTGTCCGACATCCAATCTCCTGCTGGGCTCGGGTGTGATGCCGCTGGATCAGGTGAAATCTCGCGGCATCCCGTACGCCATCGCGACAGACGTTGGCGCATCGCCGACGGTGTCGATGCTAGCGGAGATGGCAAGGTTTATTCAGGTCCATGCCGGGAGAAGCGCTCACGCGACGCCGTCCGAGGCGCTATACCGCGCAACGCTCGCGCCTTCGCGGATATTGGCGCTCGAGGATCGTTTCGGCCGGCTCGAAGCCGGGCGCGACATGTCGTTCATCGAGGTGGATTGTCCTGTAATTGCAGACGGTGCGTCCGCGGACGACGTGATCCGGGCAATTTTGCCGACCAATCTCGATAACCCGCTGCCATCCGTTCAACGCGTTACTCTTGCCGGTCGTACTGTATTTGAACGAGGAGTGTGATGAGTTCAATTTCTATCGTCGTGATCCTGATGCTTACTTTGGCGATATGCAGTTCTGCGACCGCGGCCGAGCGGATCGTCGGGGCGGATATCTCGATGCTGCCGGAAATCGAAAAAGCTGGCGGCACATTCACGGACGACGCCAAGCCGGGTGACGCGGTGAAGATCTTCCGCGCCCACGGCTGGAACCTCTTTCGCTTGCGATTATTCGTCAACCCAACGACCGATTTCAACAAAAGCTGGGGCGCGACGCAGGATCTGAAAACCATTCTCGCGCTCTCCAAGCGAATCAAAGCCGCCGGCGGACATATTCTGCTGAACTTCCATTATTCCGACACCTGGGCCGACCCCTTGCATCAGCACAAGCCGGCGGCATGGAAGGATCTGCCGATCGACGCGCTGGTAAAACAAGTCCACGATTACACTGCAGAAGTGCTGCGCGCGATGGAACAGAACGGCACGCCGCCGGAGATGGTGCAGATCGGCAACGAAATCGCCGGCGGGATGCTCTGGCCGGACGGCAAACTGTTTGATGTGCCCAAGGATCAGGAGCAAAAGCAGTGGGACCAACTCGCCGCGATGTTAAAAGCCGGCATCGACGGCGCTCGCCAAGTCCAGCCAAACCGTGACGCGATGCGGATCATGATCCACATCCACGGCGGCGGCCAGAAAGACGTGCCCACCTGGTTCTTCGGTCGACTCGCGAAATACAAGCTCGATTACGATCTCATCGGCGTAAGTTTTTATCCCGTCTCCGGCGAGTCGATCGATCTACTTAAGCTCAACATCAAGCAGTTGATCGATACCCACGGCAAGGACGTCGTCGTCGCCGAGGTGAGCTATCCGTGGAAGCCGGTCGATTACGCCGACAAACACAAAGATACCACCCCCTGGCCGATGACGCCGGCGGGGCAGGAGAAGTTCATCACCGACCTGGACGCGATGCTTCAATCCATGCCCAATTCCCACGGGCTCGGCTTCATCTGGTGGTACCCCGAGGCGATCCCCACCAAAGGGTTGAGCATCTGGCGCGGCGGGGCGGAGGCGCTGTTTGATGACAAAGGAAATGCGCTGCCGGCGATGCGGCAATTTAAAGCGCGGTAGTTTGAGAGTTGTCAGCGGTAGTTGCCAGTAATTAGTTGCCGGTAAAAAGCGACGAGTGGTGAGCGACGAGTTTAATTCCGAATGCCTGACGTCTAGGCCACCGATTTCGCAAATTGCACGGATTCACCCGCCGTGATAACGACCACGCCACCACCATAACGAACCGCGCCACACCACACCGCAAGGGGGGTGTGCGAAACTATTTGAGGTTTTTGCAGATCGATCAGACAGACTGTTGAGTTGTAAGAAACACAATCTCCCCGCGAGAAATTTATCGGCAGGGGGAGGGGGAAAACGTGAATCATCGAAGGCTTTGCATGGCTTCATTGGGGAATAGCTATCTATCTGATTGCGTGTTTACGTGGTTCAAAAGCTAATTGTAGGGTTGTGAATCAAAACTCCCCCTTCGACCGACACATTTAGACCTATCGCAGAAGCGTGGGGCTGAAGGCCTCTTTTGATTAGGAAACTGGCCCCGCCGAATGGCGTATATGCAGTGACAAATACTTCGTCGATCCTTATTCGAAGTTGATCGCCTTCCGCCAGCCAATGGTGATTGCCGAGGTGTGTGGTTCCACCTTGCGGGCTCCACTGAACATTCTGATTGAGTTCACGAATTGTTTTGCCCCCTCGTCGGACAACAAATCCCTCATTAATGTAAGAAATCGCGGCAGCCTGAGACAAGGGCGTAAAATCTGGTATTGGAAGATGGTCAGGAAACTGAATGCCGAGCAATCCACCGAGCGAATACGTCGAGTAAATATCCTTTAGAAGTACTGGTCGAGAACCATCGTATTCAGGCTTTGGCCATTGCACCTGGACGGCCCTGGCCTCAAGTGAATAATCAAGACTGACGCCCGCACCCTCAGCGCCTTGCCTTGGACCGACTTTCACATTCTCGCCTGCCTTGGCATTATTGGCTACTTCGATTGATAACTTTCCGGACAAGGCGTAAGTCGTACCGGCGTCAGCATCAGGATTTTTTGGCAATACTTGGATCGGAACTTGGCCTTGACCTTCTTCGGGTATTCGTTCCTCCTTGGCTGTGGCAGCATTCGTTGCAAATCCGAATGCCTCGTAAATAAAAATCCCCTTTGCCGAAGTACTCCCAGCGATATCCCCTTCAGACATTGAGACGCTTACAGTTCCTGTAGCGCCCCCTGTCGGTAGCTCTTCCGAATCAAGATTGCCGGATTTCGTGGTGACAGTAGTTAGGTTTCCTTGAATTTCGTCGCGTACCTTGGTTTTTAACGTGTATTGCAGTCCGTGCATGACACCGGTCACTTTATGAACGATTGTGGCAACCGGTGCATTAATACCATCAAAATGGATTTTCGTTTTTACAAGCCTAATTGTTGGCTTTGCAATGCGTGCGGCGAAAGACACGGT
>JACMML010000129.1 GCA_014379105.1 Phycisphaerae bacterium | reverse complement strand
TGCCGCCGTTGAGCGTCACCTCATTGTTTACCTGGCCCTGCCAGATCGCGCCTGGGTTGGTCACATAAAGCGGATCCGATTTGAGTACACCGTTGTTAACGATCACTCCCTGCACGGATTGCGCAGTGCCCGAAGCCCCAAGCACCACAGTACCGGCATTGATGGTCAACACCGCGAGGTTGTTACTTACACCCGCCGCGGGGATCAGAGATAAAGTTCCGTTGCCATTCTTTGTTAAATTGCGATTTACCCCCGACGTCACGGTGGAGAGAGTGATATTGCCGGTGGTATCCACCGAGAAGTTACCACTGGCCGCCATCGGAGAGGTGATCGCGGCCGCGGTGGCGCTGGTGTTGGCCAGCACGCCGGTCGTGCTGACGCCGTCACCGGCAATTGCGGTGATGGAGTTGGCGATTGTCGATCCGTTGAGATCGAGCGTCGCACCCGTGGCGACCGAAACCGATCCTGTTCCCAGTGCGGTTGAAGATCCCAGTTTAAGCGTACCGGAGTTGACGGAGTTGGTTCCCGAATGACTGTTGTTTCCACTCAAAGTAAGAATCGCCGCGCCACCTTTGATAAGTGAGAGCGTCTTACCCGCGCCACCATCGGCCAGCGTTCCGCTATAGGTTGAGTCGGCCGCCACGGTGGTGTTGAGCGTCGCGTTTGTGGTTCCGGTATTGGTTATCGATCCGGTGCCTCCGAGCGTCCCGGCGGTGATGGAGGTGCCTTTGACATCCAGATTGCCGTTAACCGTCAGATCGCCGCTGGTGAACCCGGGACCGCCAAGATTAATCGCTCCCGTTCCCGCGATCGTCAATGCGGCCGACCCGGTGATATTGCTGCTGACCGTCAGCGGACTGGCGGCATCGTTGGTCCATACCTGATTCGCGCCAAGCACTACCGTGGTGTTGTCGAGTGTCACCGCACCAGTGCTCGGGGCAACATTGATGCCGTTCACACCCAGCGTGAGTTGATTGCCGCCGCTGATCGAGACCGCCGCCGGATTGTTGAAGACCAGGCCCTTGATGGAGAAATTCTGGCCGAGCGTCGTCGCGAGATTTCCGGCTCCGGTGGCGGTGAAGATAACATCGGTATTCGTCGAGGGGATCGCGCCGGCGTTGATCGTGCCCGCCGCATCGGTGCTGAAGCTTACGTTGGACCCGCTGATCCCGTTCCAGGCGCTGCCGGCCGACCCGGTCCAGTACATCGTGTTCGCGGCGGCGGTTCCGGCGACGGACATGGTGATGGCCGTTGCCGAAATATTGAGCGTCGCGGTGGAGAGACCGAACGCCTTGGTCAATGACCCGTTATCGAACAGGATATTGGACGGCGCGACGGTATTGGAATACGTCGCCAGCGTGTAAGTGGTTGAAGCGGACAATCCACCGTCGGCGATGGAGATGCGTGCGCCGCCGGGGTTGACGATGAACGCGTCCGCACCGGCGATAGTGAAGAGATCCGAGCTGGTGCCGTCGGCATCGAACTTGAGAACGCTTGGGTTACCCGACAAGCCGCCGAGGGTCAGCCCGGCATTGAAAGCGAAGGTGAGGTTCGCGCCGTCAAGCATGCTAATCGTGCCCTGCGTCGGCGCGGTGCTTCCGCCAGCTACAGCGACCGGTCCGGAAATTACACCGGTTGTCGAGCCGTTTCCGCCGCCGAGCAGCGTGCCGCCGCCATTAACGGAAACAGGTGCACTGCCGCCGAGCGATCCGGTGAGATTAAGCGTCCCGGTGTTATTGATCGCGTAGTTGCCCGTTGTTCCGTTACTGTGAGCGCCGCTGACATTGAGTTGCCCGGCGTTGGCGGTGGTCGCACCGGTATAGGAGTTCGCGCCCGAGAGCGATAGTGTGCCTGTGCCGACTTTAGTAATCGCTACCGTCCCGGCTCCGTTTTGAATGATGCCCGGGAAGGCGGTGTTGGTATTGAGTCCACCGATCTGGAACGTCGCGGTCGTTGCGGCCCGTGCGTTCTGAATGGTGATATTGGTTGCGGACTGCCCGAGGGCAAAACTACCGCTCAGCGATCCGATCGGGATCACCGCGCTGACGGCGCTGGCCGGGTTCCATCGCATGTTGACGACGTTTGTCGCGTTGGTGGACAGCGATCCTGAATCAAGTTTGACGGTGGCGTTGGGAGCGCCGACCGCAACTGGATTTGTAAAATCATAGTTTGTGTTCGCACCGCCGGTTGCACTATTGCCGCTGAATTGCAGCGTGCCGGTGAACGCAGTCACGTCGCCGTGGAAACCGAAGGTGGGATTAAATCCGCTTCCGAGTTGCAGCGTGCCGCCACCGGTGATCGTGCCATTGAACGGCAGCGTGCTGTTGTTTGAATAGTTGATCCGATTTGAAGTTCCGGTCTGAACGATGAGATTATTCAGTCCGGTTGTGAAGTTTTGATTGGAAATATTAAGCGTGGTGGAATTTGCCGTTGTTGAAGCAAGGGTAAGCGGACCCGAGCCGAAGACCGTTGTATTTGCACCCACCGAAATTGTACCGGCGGTGATGGTTACGCCGCCGCTGAACGTGTTTGGGCCGCTTAGATTCAAGGTATTGATGCCGACCTTGGTCAGCGAGCCCGGACCGCTGATCACGCCCGCCACGGTGGGGCCGACGTTCTGCGTATCGATCGTGCCGCCATTGCTTCCGAGGACGACACCACGGCCGGTGGTGAAGTTGGTGTTGAACTGCAGCGTGCCCCCGTTGATGTTCAACTGGCCGCCGAAGTCGCGATTGGTTGCCACGGCGGTTGCGGCGTTGGCGTTTCCGCTGAGCGTGACCGCCGTCCCGGCGATCGCGATCACGGTGCGGCCCAGCAGACCGCTGCCGACTGCGAAGCCGGCCGGGAGCGTGGCGCTGGTCAGTACTACATTGGGGCTGTTGGTCGCACTGGTGGTCACACTGATTGGAGCGACGCCCAGACGTGCGTCGGTGTCGGCGTTGGTGACGCCGCCGTTCAGGTAGTTTTGGCCCGTGTAGGTGTTCGCGCCACGCAACGTGAACAACCCGGCGCCGCTCTTAGTGAAGCTCGTTGCGTTGCCGGCGTTGTTTATGATCGCGGTATTTATCGTCAGCCCGTTGGCGGTGTTGTTCTGTACGACCACGACTTCATTTCCCGCGCCTGTCACACTTCCGCCGGTGATGGTGGACAGATTATTGCCGACGTTACTGGTGACCAGCACGCCGCCGGTGGTGATCGTATTTGCGCCCGCGAGCGTAACGACATTTGCTGCCGCGGTGTTAAATCGCAGGCTGCCGGTGGTGGAGCCGGATGCGGGCGCTGAACTGATCGTCACATCGGTGTGATTTCCCGGCGCCCATGCGTCAGGCGTATACGTGCCGACAGTTGAAAGCCCGACGATATTTGCGTTGCCTGCGTCTTTAGCCGCCCAATCATTCCCGTTGACAACGCCGTACGCTGTCCCGGCAGCATCGGCCAGAATCGTGCTGGCGGTGCCGGAGGTGGTGCTTGCGATATTGGGTGCGATGCCGAGGGTCGCGCCTGGATTACGGGTGATCGCGCCCAGCGCGATCGTGGAAGTTCCGCCGCCGGTCTGGTTGATCGTCGTATGGCCGGAGTTGAAAGTGGTGTCGAGTGGCGTTTCATTATTCGCCGCCGTGCCGCCCGCCAGATTCAGCGTTGCACCGCCGAGCAGCAATGAAACGCCACTGACGCGCGTACCGCCGGCCGCATAATCCAGCGTGGTCGTGCCGCCATTGAGCGATGTCGCGCCGGTGAATGTGTTATTGCCGACGAGATTCAGGTTTCCGCCGCCGGTCTTAGTGAGCCCGTTGCCGATAGACGAGAGCCCTCCCAGCGTGACTGTCACGCCGGAGAGCTGATCCATGAGCAGTGTCTTGCCGCTGTTGACGGCGATCGCGCGCGTCGTGAAATCGTGCGTGCCTGCTCCGATCACACGTAGCGTTCCGCCATTGAACAGAAGTGAACTGGTGCCCAGCGATCCACCGGCCTTGATCGCGAGCGCTCCATTATCCAGCTGTGTTGTGCCGGAGTAGGTGCTTGCCGTTCCCAGGAGCGTCTGGACGCCCGTGCCTGTCTTAACGATGCTCAGCGTGCCCGCGCCGGTGTTGCGGATCGAGCCGCCGAAGACTCCGCTGACGTTCTGTGCGCCGATTGTGAGCGTGGCAGCCGCGGCATCGGTGTTGTCGATGATGCCGGATGCGCCCGTGCCGCCGAGCGCGTTGATGGTTTCAGCATGCCCGAACAGGTCAAGCGTACCGCCGTTGAGCGTGACCGTGCCGCCGGAGCCGCCGTCATAGAACTGGTCGCCGCCAGTGCCGGTGATCCGCACTAACCCGGCGTTGATCGTAGAGATCCCACCGACGGCACGGGCAGTTCCCACCGTCTTATCCAGCAGAATGGTGCCACCGTTGGAAGTCAGCGTCATTCCGCCGTTATCAATCGCGCCGCCGAGCGTAGCGGTGCCGGAAAAGCTCGGTCCCATGACCAGTGCTGTCGCGGCGCCGCCGGCGACGAGTCCGATAGAACTGCTGAACAGCACATTTCCCGCGCCCGCCAGCGTCAGCGTGTTGTTCGCGGCGACCGACGTTACGGCCGCGTTGATGGTCGTGGTGCCGGCGGCGTTGAGCGTGAGGACAGCGTTATTGTTGAACTTCAGAAAGTTCCCAACGACGGCGGCGTCGTCAATCGTGTAGTTGCCGGTGGTGGCGTTGATCGTCATGTTCCCGATAAGGATCGGGCCGCCGAGCGTGATGATGCCCGCGGTGCCGCCGCTTCCGATGATCGCGCTGTCCGGATTCGCACCCGCCCAGTTGGCGTCCGCGCCGGCGTTGTTCCAGTTCCCCAGGCCTTCGGTCCAGGTGCCCGTGCCGTCGGTGATGGTCGCGCCGTCACCGGCGAGAATATCCCAGGTCAGATTCGCCGCCTGTGCGCTGCGCGGCGCGAGCGGTCCGACTAATCCAGCGGCAACCAGACAAGCCGCCGCGCCTATCACCCGATCGCGATTGGAAAACTTACGAAATGAACGCGTCTTGAACTCAGCCATGATTTTCTCCTCATCCGATTGGCCCGGAAGCCGGGCCGATTTGCCACATCGAACTACCAAAATGAAATGATTGACTCTTCCGCTCTTTTACCGCTCCGGCCATCTAAGCCTACGCTTCAGTCGCCGGAACACCTATTGACTAATCGCGCAATAGACGACCTAACGCCTTCTATTTTGCGCACATCGGGCGTCCTCAATAGTTCGCCCTTCGCTGATACGGGTCGATGAACACGCCTTCCCACGCCGCGGGTGGATCGGTTTTGATTTCGGTCCGAATGGACCTGACAGACCCATCGCAGAACGCCACGTTCGTATACCCGGTCACCATCTGCGTCACCGTGGCGTCGCGCTTGTTGAAATTGCTGAACTGCTTTCGCGAATGTCCCACGTACGAAAATGGGACATCGACAGCGCCAGCCGTCATACGACCGGTCTTGCCGAGCACGGTGTTGGGCACGTGATACTTGCTCCCCGCAGGTATCGCGGACATGTCGGCGTTTTCGAATGTGTAGTTCCCGCGAGTCGGACCGGTACCCATGTCGCTGAAGATCGCCTCGACCCATAATGCCTGTTGCGTGGACTGACGGATCTGACTCAGCTTCCATGGTACGAACCGATAGTCGGTTCCATTGGCCATGACGGTCCATCGCTTTGAGTCGTCACCGCCGAGAATACGGTTGTATCGATATGAAAAGTTGGTGGTGAAATCCGTCGACGCCAGGGACTGAAAGGATGGGCAGACAAAGAGCTCCCACGGCGTTTTGCCAAGATACCGGCTCAGATACCCGCCATTGGCAAGCGGATCCCACTTGCGGCTCGCATCGACAATCCCATGCGGCGTTACTGTCGGGCGACCATATCGTTGTCCTAAGTCACCATGCTCGGCAACCGGGGGCAGAAAGCCTTTGTTCTCATTCGCGTACATCACACACGCCGCCCCGATCTGGCGCAGTCGGGCGGCGCATTTGATCTTCATCGCCGCATCCCGCGCCTTGTTCAACGAAGGCAGCAGGATCGAAATCAATAGTGCAATGATTCCGATTACCACCAGCAGCTCGACGAGCGTAAAGCCGCGTCTCGTGTTCTTCATAACCTGCTCCTTCTTCGCTTCGCTCAACTGCCCTGCGTCTGCGTCACGGCCGATCCGTTTCGGCGGCCAAGCCATTTGCTGTGCAGATGCGTGAATGTTTCGACGGTGACGCCCATCGGCCTGTGTGCCGAATGCCTGGCGGTCTCGGGCGTGACGAGTCCCTGCAGGGGCTCGCCGGCGAGATAGCGTTTGATTTCTTCGACGATGAACCGGCCCAATCGCCGCCGCTCCGGGCCCACGGAGCCGGCGATGTGCGGCGTCAGAACGACGTTGGCAAGCGTGTACAGCGGAGAATCCGCGGCCGGCGGTTCGGGATCGGCGACATCCAGCACAAACTGCAGGTCCGAGCGTCGCTCGGCGACCTCGATCAGCTCCGATTGCCGGACGATTGTCGCCCGCGCGGTGTTGATGAACGTCGCGCCGCGCTTCATAAAATCAAGATGCCGGCCATGAATCATGCCGCGTGTCTCGGGCAGACACGGCGTGTGGACCGACACCACGTCGGCCCGGGCAAATAATTCGTCGAGACTGTCAACCAGCGTGATACCCAGGCGGGCGGCGACGGCTTGTGAGACGAATGGATCGTACGCGATGAGTTTCAACTCGAACGGCGCAAGCAGCGAAATCACCCGGCGTGCGATCTCGCCCAGCGACACGAGTCCCACCACACTTCCGAAGGCGCCGGGGACATCGTCCCGATCCACAAATCGCTTCTGCCGGCGGGTCTCACGAACCATCCGCCAGCCGTGCTTCAGGGAGAAGAGAATGGTTGAGAGCGTGTATTCGGCGACCGGGATCGCATTGATTGCGTTGGCGCTGGTGACGACGATGTTCCGCTCCCACACGGCCGGGGTTAATGCGCCGCCCATGCCACCGGCGGCATAAAAAATAGCCTTGAGATTTGGCGCGGCGGCGAGGAAGTGCTCGTCAAAGCACGGCGACCCCCAGCCGCAGATCAGAATCTCCGCATGGCGAAGCGCTGCTGTGTTCGCGGTGAGGCGTGCTCCGGTCACCGGCGCGACAATGGTGACGAGGTTCAATCCCTCGGCGAGTTCTGCCAACGCGCGTTCGCCGAAGACATGGTCGCAATTGTCCTGGCTGAGAATCATGATGGCCGTGGGTTTTCTGTTCATTACTTGCTTTCCGCCGGATCCGCACCGCCTTCACATGCCTGATTAGGAAAGTACGACGGAGCGGGAAATCGGGCCATTATCAATTCGCGTAAATGACCAGTATTGGACAATCATTTTACGCAGACACGTTTGCGAGGTATATTGCAGTGATGTCCAGAACGACCAAGCCGAAACGTCACGCACCGGACCGCAAGCAGCTGCGAATCGCGCTGCGACTGTATGACTGGTCGGAATGGTGTCGGCAGGTGATACGCGGCGTGCAGCGCTATGCTATCGAGTGCAAAGACTGGCGAATATTCGTCGCAGCTGGCCCCCCGGGGATGACGCGCATCCTGCGCGACGGGGTGGTATGGGATGGAATCATCACTGGGGTTCTCCAGGATGTCAGGGGATATCAGCGGGCACTGAAGACGCACAACACAAAGGTCGTCGCGATCTCAGCGGCGATCCCGCATGCACTTCGCCATCTCCCGCGCGCAGCGATTGATGACAATAAGGTTGCCGCGTCTATCGGCCGCCATCTCCTCTCGGGCGGCTTTCGCCATCTCGCCTATTCGGGCGCTATCGGCGCAAAGGGCAGCGACGCGCGCTGGGACGCGATGCGCGCGTTCGCCTCGGGGGCAAATTGCGACCTGCAACGGTTCGGCGACTTCCTTCGCAAGCGCCGCCCGACACCCGCGCTGCTGGCAAAGTGGATCAAACAGCTGCCAAAACCAGTCGGAATCACCTCATGGAATATGGATGAGGCGCGGCAGGTCGTCGAAGCATGCGTGCGGCAGAAACTGAACGTGCCCGAGCAGGCGGCGGTAGTGGCGTGGGACGACGACGAGATCATCGCCGAGACCCTCGAGCCAACTATTTCCG
>JACMML010000001.1 GCA_014379105.1 Phycisphaerae bacterium | reverse complement strand
GTAGCCGACATCGCCGCACAGCAGGCGGTCCATCGGGCGCGGCTTCTGCATGTCCTGCTTGATCTCCTCGGCGGCGGTGATCTGGTCGGGCGTCGGCTGGTACGGAAACTCCGCCTCAAACTCCTTTTGCCATTCGGTATCCGGCGGGAACGACGTCCCGACTTCCGCCGCCCGCGCCGCCTGCACATCGATCAGCTCCGCCGCCATATCCATCACCGCCTCGGCGACCTTTTCCTTCTGCTTGTCCCAGACGCCCGAACCGAGCCGCGAGAGCACCGGCGAGCCGGAGAATCCGCCGACATATTTCTGGATCAGGTTGATCCGCGCGGCCGGCACATGCAGCGTCGCGCTCTCGGCGAAGCGCAGCGTCAGATACTCTTCAGTCCGACCATCCTTCTGCTGTGTCTGCAGGCCGACGAACTTCGCGATTCCGTGCGCGATGTGGACGACATAATCGCCCACCTGCAGATCGAGAAATGAATCCACCGGCTTGGCGTTGATGACGCGCTTCGCCCGGCGGCGCACCTCGAACCGATGGAACAACTCATGATGCCCCAGGAGCAGTAACGGCCGACCTGCGTCGGCAGATTCTGATTGCCAGACGAAGCCGCGATGCAGATACCCGAGTGGTAGCGCAATCTGCTTCGATAATCCCGGCTTCTCGGCGTCGAGTAATTCCTGGAACCGCTTGTACTCGCCATCGTTCTCGCAAAAGACCGACACATCGTGCGTCTCGGCCAGCTCGGCGAGCTCGTGGATCGCTTTTTTTGCCTCGGTTTCAAACTTCTGCATCGAGCGGATCGGCAGCTTTAGACGCGTCGGCTCTTTGTCATTCACCAGCGTGGGCACGCTGCTGAGCCCCTGATCGAAATCGCTCATCTCCAAAAGCATGAACTCACCCGCGTGTCGCAGCATTGAGTTCAGCGGATAAATGCCGCGCTGATCGGGCACGCGATCGAGATACGAGCGCGCCTGTTCCTGTATCTCCAGCGGCTGATTCAGCACGACGAGGGTCTGCGGATCAAGCAGCGCGAACAGGTGCGTCTGCTCCGTGCCGCCGCTGAGCTGGCCGCGGATGTCGACGATGTTCACTTCCGCCAGGTCATCGCCGGACCCGAGCGTGTCCAGATCAAATCGCTTGATCGACTCGATCTGGTCACCAAAAAAATCGACGCGGACGGTCAGGCCCATTTCTTCGTTAGTCTCTTCGAAAATGCCGGGCAGATAGATATCGATGATCCCGCCGCGCACCGAAAAATCGCCGGGCACTTCGCATTGGTCCACCCGGTTGAAGCCGTGATCGGACAGCCAGACGATCAGCTTCTCCGGTTCCAGCGTCATCGCTTTGGCGAGCCGACGGGTGAGGTGCTTGATTTCGTCCTTCGCGGGCACCGGCTGCATCAGCGCCTGGATCGGCGCAATCAATGCCCGCGGCTGGTTGCCGCCGGCGATCTTCATAACCAAGCGGATGCGGTCCGACGCCTGCTCCTCACTAACGCGTCCCACGCTCCCGGCAAGCTCGAGGCTCGGCAGGACTGCCGGCCGGGTGCCGGTGAAAAGCTGCATGTCGTCGGCGATGTCGTCGGCCTCGTCGAGATGTCCGCAGACGAATAGGACCGGGCGGTTCAACTGAGCCTGTACGCCCGCCACGACCGCCGAGGCGCTGGAGCCCCACAGGCCGTAGGCGGCCGCGATGCGGTCGGAATCGAGCGTGCGCGCAAGTCCAACCAGATCGGGAGCGGCCAACAGCCGCCCGATCGCGTCGGGTAATTTAGATCCCATGGGCGAATATTAGGTCAGCATTGCATGAGGGTAAAGCGCGGGCGGAAAGCGCTTGGGGAGAGCGCCTGAGTAAAGCGCCGCGTATCGCTGCTAGAGATATCGCAGCCGGTCATAGCCACTTTTCACGCGGATGGCGCGGCACCAGCGTCAGAATCTTCTGGATGATCTGCTCACTCGATACGCCTTCGGCCTCGGCGTTGAAATTGGGGATGATCCGGTGCCGCAGCACCGCCGGCGCGACGGCGACCAGGTCTTCGAGCGTCACGAAAAGACGGCCCATCATCAATGCTCGCGCCTTGGCGCCGAGGATCATAAATTGCCCCGCCCGCGGGCCGGCCCCCCAGCTCAGCCAGTGCCGAACAAAGTCACTGGCGCCTTCTTCATTCGGGCGCGTCGCCCGCACGACATCCAGCGCGAACTGAAACGCGTGCTCGCCGATCGGCACGCCGCGGACGATCTCCTGAAGCCGCAACAGGTCACTGGCATTCAGCACGCGCTGCACCACTGCGTCTTCGGATGAGGTCGTTCGGCGATAGATTTCCAGCTCGTCATCGCGCGACGGATAATCCACCTGCACCATGAACATAAACCGATCCAGCTGCGCCTCGGGAAGCGGATAAGTTCCCTCCTGCTCAATGGGATTCTGCGTCGCCAGCACAAAGAACGGGTCCGGCAGCGGCAGCGATCGGCCGGCGGTGCTGACGTGGTGCTCCTGCATTGCCTGCAATAATGCCGACTGCGTCTTGGGCGGCGTGCGGTTGATTTCATCGGCCAACAGCAGGTTCGCGAAGATCGGTCCGCGCTGGAACTCGAACCTGCGGCGGCCGGTTTCGGGATCTTCCTGCAACACGTCGGTGCCGGTGATGTCGGCCGGCATCAGGTCGGGCGTAAACTGGATGCGCGCGAACGACAGATCCATCGCCGACGCCAGCGTGCTGATCAGCAGCGTCTTGGCGAGCCCGGGGACGCCTTCCAGCAGGCAGTGGCCGCGGGCGAAAATTGCGATCAGGAGCTCGTCGATGACGCGTTCCTGGCCGACGATCACCTTCGCCAGTTCCGATTTCAGCTTTTCGTACGCCGCCTGTAGATCGCGGGCGGTCTGGAGGTCGGCTTGTGGGTCTTGGTCAGGCATTGATTGGGAGCCTATGGGGCGAGAATCCGCAGTGATTGCACCCGCTGATCGGCGTCGGCTTTGGCCTGACGCGTGAATCGAACGCCGGCCGTGACCGAAGACGGCAGCCCGTGTTCGCCGGACCAGATCGTCTGGCCGTCCACCTCCGCGATTGCGACGCGCCCGTCAAGCTTCAATCTCAGCGTGTACGTCGCGGCGGGGAGCGCTTTGGTGATCGGATCCGATTTTCCATCGTGCTCGACCGTAAATCCCGATCCATCCAGCATGATCGACAACCCGCGCGATTCGGCCGGAGTCGACATCGCGGCGGCATCCACAACCACCAATCCCACCCCCGCGCCGCTTGCAGGCCGGAACTGCACGACGGCCTCGGCGCAAACGCCCCGCGTCGCGTCCAGCGCCTGATTCGCCCAGACTGATCCCGACGCCGGCGGCGTGTAATCGCTGTCATTGTCGAGCCGCAGCGGGCCGTTCGTCTCAAACTTCATCGCGCCGCCCTGTCGCAGTTCACTCGGTATAGGTCCGACAAACGTCCACTCGCGGATGCCGGTGGTAAACAGTTGCGTCGCCAGACGATCCACCGCGGGGTTGGCGGCGTGCCCGTCGGAGAGATACTTGATCAATGCCGCAACCGAAGCGACCAGAACAATGACGCTCACCAGAGAAACGACGATCGTCGCGACCGGCCGACGCGCGGAGATCGGCTGATCGAGGTTCGCAAACAGTTTTCGCGTGAACTCCGGACCGGCCTTGACTTCGCGGTATTCTCGTCCGCTTTCGAGCCGATCGCGGACGTCCATCAACAGGCGATAATCATTGGCATCATTCGCACCGCTGCTGCGCAATCGCTCCACCGCGTCATGCCATTCCGGCGACCCGGGCCCGCGCCGAATGGCGTCGGTGAGCAGTTTCAGCAGCGCGTCGGTCTCAAATTCCGCAGTTTCCATTGAGCCATCATGTTAACGACATCCCCGCCGCTCCGCGACTCGCGCGTTGGGTGTGGCAGTTGATGAGGGCCGAATGGTATGTCCATCCGTATACACACGCCGCGCTGCGCCAGCGCGCGCACAAGATCGATACG
>JACMML010000010.1 GCA_014379105.1 Phycisphaerae bacterium | reverse complement strand
TGGCCGGACACGATTCAGGCGTGGGACCAGATGCAGACCGAAGCCGAGGCGGCCGGGCAGAAGGCCGATCCGTTCCTGGTGCGGCAATTCGATAAAAACGTCCGCGCCGGCACATTGCTGGGATTTTTCAGATCAGCCAACAGCTACGCGGCGCTGATCGCGCTGTGCGCACTTACGACGGCCGGCCTATCGCTGCAGCGCCTGCGCGATCGCGACGATCCCGGTTTCGCGCTGGTGCTCGGACTGCCCGCGCTCGCGTCACTGGGGCTCATCTATCTCACCGGCAGCCGCACGGCGATCGCGGGATTGCTTCTTTGGGCAATCGCAATCGCGATCGGCTGGTTCAATCGCAAAGGCTTCCGTCAACGTGCCGGCGCTCTGTTCGTCATCGGCGCTGCGTGCGTCGTCGCGATCGCAGGCACCGTGGTCGCGATCGGCATCTCCACGGGCGGGCTACTGCACAACTCGCTCACGTTCCGCTGGAATTACTGGGCCGGGTCATGGTCACTGTTCAAGGCGCATCCCATCACGGGTGTAGGATGGAGCAACTTCGGAAACAGCTATCTCGCCCACCGGCTTCCGATGGCGGCCGAGGAGATAAAGGATCCGCACAACTTTGTCGTGAAATTCCTGGCCGAGACAGGCATTGTTGGTGCGGTGCTGGTGCTCGCATGGTTCGCACGCACGGCTTGGGAAGCCACACGCCCCATCGAACCACGTGAAACCTCCTCGGCGGTGCCGGCGGGCGGTTCGTCGCTGCGTCTGATTGCGGGCATCGCGATCAGCTTTGCGATTCTGCGGACCATCGTGCTGCAACCGCTCTCGTTGCTGTTCCCCGAGCCGGTCAAAATCGTCCTCTACGCGATCCTCCTCTCATTCGGCCTTCTCGCAGCGAGCGTGCGAGCCGCCAGGGCAACTGGCGCGGACGATCGCGCCGCCCCGCTGCTGCTGCTGGCGGCGATTGTCGCGATCGGCGGATTCTGGCTGCACGCGATGGTCGATTTCGCGCTCTTTGAGACCGGTCCGCTGCTGGTGATGATGGTATTGCTGGGCGCAGTGCTCGGCGTCCGCCACCCCGGTGCCGCCGGCCGTGTGTCGCGGACGAAGATCGCGATCGCCGCGCTGTGCGCCGTCAGTCTCGGTCTGATGACCTTTATCGCGCTGGTGGTTGTCCCGCTCGCGTCCGCCGAGCGGCATGCCGGCGCCGCGATGGAGATGGCGACCAGAAAACTTTATTCCTCCGCGGCCGACGAGCTGCGCCAGGCATACATCACATCACCGGTCTCCAATCAGGACTACGCATCGCGCGCCTCCTGGATGATGGCGATGAGCGGCACTTCGAAGCCGGATGACGTCGTTGGGATGTTGACACTCGCGATTAATGCCGATCCCGCATTCGGACAGCTCTGGCTGGACCGCGGCCGATATCTTGCGCGGATGGAGAACAGCGCCGACGCCGCGATCGCCGACTTCCAGCGATACCTCAGCCGCAACCCGGCCGACATTGGTGCCCGATTGGAGCTAGCCGACTTCCTCACGGCCAGCAACAAGCCGCGCGAAGCGGCCGCGGAATATCGCCGTGCGCTGGACTTTAACAGCAAGCTGGACGACGCCGAACCGCGCCGATTGTCCCCCGACCGCGTCCGCGAGATCGACGCGAAAATCGCCCGACTTCCGGCCGGATGAGCGACAAACGCGCCTTGCCGCAGCGTTTTCATACGCCGCGTTATTTGAGGTTTATTCCGGCAATTCGGCGTTGTGCGACACGTTTTGCACGTCGTCGTTGTCTTCCAGCGTATCGATCAGCTTGAGCAGCAGCTGTGCCTTATCCCCGTCCACTGCGACGGTATTTTGGGGCAGGTAAGTCACTTCGGCGGACTCCACTGAAATATTCCTAGCCGCGATGGCGTCCTTCACTTTGTGCATCTGCGTGGGATGCGTCAGGACGACATAGGCTTCGCCTTCATTTTTGACATCTTCGGCGCCGGCCTCGAGCGCCAGTTCCATCAGTGCGTCTTCATCGATCGCGTCCGATTTTACGGTGATGACGCCGGACTTGGTGAACTGGAACGCGACCGAGCCGTTCGAGCCGAGGTTGCCGCCGCAGCGTTCGAAGGTGGCACGCAGGTCCGGTGCGGTGCGGGATCGGTTGTTGGTCAGCGCCTCGATCATGACCGCAACGCCGCCTGGGCCGTAGCCTTCGTAGGTTGCGTCTTCGTAGTTCTCGGCGCCCAGTTCGCCGGTGCCTTTTTTGATGGCATTGGCGATCGTGTCCTTGGGCATGTTGACGGCCTTAGCCTCGTCGATCGTGTAGCGGAGCGACAGGTTGTCCTTTGGGTCTCCGCCGTTTTTGGCGGCAATGATGATTTTACGCGCGATCTTGCTCCAGATTTTTCCGCGCTTTGCGTCGTTCGCGCCCTTCGCCCGTTTGATCTTTGACCAGTGACTATGACCCGCCATCTCGATTGACTCCTCTGTACAACCGTCAGAATACGCAAAATCGGTAATACGTGAAGCCGACGCGCCCGCACGAATGACACATTGCCGCAGCAATCCAGTTTTTATCGATATTCGCCCGGAATTTGCGTGCCTACGATGCAGGATGAGTTATGGTCGGCTCAGGAACCGGGCCGACCGAAAAGGATTTCGAAATGCGTGATCACCAGGTAAAGCACTCTCGAATAAATATCGCCGCGGTATCGATGATCGAGCCATTGGAGTGCCGTCGACTGCTGGCGGGCAATGTCGTTTTCCAGGCCGAGGATTTTAACGAGACGGGGTACAAGGATACCACGCCCGGAAATCAACTCGGCGCATACCGCAACACGTCGGTGGACGTCGGTAAAACGACCGACGTGAATGGCGGCCATCTCGTCGGCAAGATCCAGGCGAGCGAATATCTTTCATACAGCCTCTGGCCGCCGGCGACGGGTAAGTATGACATCCAGTTTCGGGTCGCCGCCGCGAGTGGTTATGGCGGAAAATTCCATGTGGAGATCGACGGCGTCAATAAGACCGGCGCCATCAACTTCTCCACCACCGGCGGCTGGTCGAATTTTAATACGATCACCAAGACCGGCATCACGCTAACTACCGGCATGCAGAAGGTGCGCGTGGTCTTCGATCAGGCGGCGCAGCCCGGTCGCGATATCGGCAGCCTCAACTGGTTCCGATTCGTCCCCGCTTGGACCACCCCCGACACGACGACGACAAACGGCGCCTGGCCGAAAGCGTGGCAATCGGCGGCGGCGAGTCCGGTTGCGCGATTCGAGCCTTACTCGTTCAGCTATAACGACAAGCTCTACATCCTCGGCGGCTGGAAGAACGGCTCGTTCGAAGGCACCAAGCGCATCGATGTCTACAACCCCGCCACCAATTCGTGGTCGCGCCGCAACGACATGAAAGCGCCCGAAACCCACGCCGGCATGGCGCTGGATGAGCAGAAGGGCGTGGTCTATTTCGTCGGCGGGCACCGCGGCAAATATCCGTCCACGCCGACCAATGAAGTCTGGAAATACACCATCGCCAGCGATAGTTGGCAGATGCTCTCGGCGCATCTGCCGCGGCGGCTTGGGGCTAACTCCGCACACGTGGTGAACGGCAAGCTCCACTCCATCTCCGGCAATCCTGAGGATCGCGTCACCAATATCGGCGATCACTACGTGCTGGACCTTTCCAATATCGGCGCGGGATTCAAACGCGCCGCCTCGCTCCCCAGCCCGCGCGATCATGTTTCATCAGCCGAAGTGGGTGACAAGATTTACATCATCGGCGGCGAGTTCGGGCACGATAAGCACCATATCCAGCAGAAGCTCGTGCACGTCTATGATCCAAAAACCGACAAGTGGACCCGCCTGGCCGACGCGCCCAAATCCAAAAGCCACGCCGAGGCCAGCACGTTTGTGATGAACGGCAAAATCATCATCGCCGGTGGACAGGTCACCCCGCAAAACCCGACCAGCAGCGTCGCGCGCTACGACCCATCCACCAACACGTGGACCACGCTCGCTTCCCTCCCCGCCGCCCGCCAGGGAACGGTCGTCCAACTCGTAGGCGACTACTTCGTCTTCACCGTCGGCGGCATCAAGACAAACGAGCCGCAGAAAACGACGTGGATCGCGAAGTGGCGGTAGAGCATCGATTGGAGGGCGGCAGTCCGCTGCCGCCCTCCAGTTGCGAGCGAAATTATCGAACATGATCCGCATTACGGCCCTCAGCTTTTTTCCAAGAACGCATTGAGTCGACTTTTTAATCTCTCCAGGCTACGCGTCTCGCATTCCCATACAACGAGCACCTTCCACCCGGCCAGTCGCAACCTTCGCAAATTGGCCTTGTCGCGATTCACATTGCGGCGAAATTTTTCGCGCCACCATGCCTTGCGCGTGACCGGGTTTCGAAAACGTCTGCAACTGTGCATGTGCCAAAAACAACCTCGTACCTCAATGATCTTTCGGTGACGCGACAGAACAATATCCGGCGTGCCGGGCAGTGACCTGACGTGAAGGCGGAAACGATGACCAAGACGATGGACAATGCTGCGAACGACCAGTTCCGGTGTGGTATCCTTCGACTTAACCGCCGCCATGATTCTGGATCGTTCGATCTTGGTGAACGGGTCCGCCACTCTTATCTCCTCGCAAGAGGATTCATCAAAGATTTGGAGGAAGATCGATAAGCAGCGACTTATCCAGTTCAATGTCCTCTACTCGAGCGTTATATTTCTCCAGAAGGGCTCGGAAACCTGATTTTAGTTTCGTGCCATCAAACTCATTGATCTCATCTATGTTGGTGGCCACAAATGTTTCGATGGCGACAACGGTGATACGGCCGGGGGCTATCAGGTCCACATTTTGCTGCGTGCCGACCACATGCCCCCTCGGAACGAGCAGATAGACTCGCAATCCGCGATCCAGATTGGCTTTTAGTTTTTCGAACAACTCGGGCATGGGCGAGACGGTCACATGGAATACGGTGTTCCCAATCTCGAAATCACCGGAATATCCGCCTTGAGTATCCGACGTGCTAAATCGTTTATTGCGGATCAGCTTATCAGGGAAGCGCAATTCAAGCTTTGCACCCACTAGATATTCGGCTACCGGGCCGGCCTTGCCGCTCTGACGGGCGTTCTCAATGATGATCCCTATACTTCGCTCGGTCGTTGAGGAGGGCTCGAAAAGTGCTTTGACTCGTTTCGCCGCAAAATAGAGCCCTACGTAGTTTGCAACGATATGCTGCTGCATCGCCCTTAGAACATCGACGCGTATTTCAACAGGCTGCTCAGTAAGTCCAAGCCCTCGCATCGATTCAAGCAGTTTGGCTACATCTCCGCGCGCTCCTCTGTTCGATCGTCCCCCAACTGACGATAAAATTCGCGATTCACCGAACTCGCTCAACAAGCGTTTGAGCGCATTTGCAGACAATCCTGTTATCTGCGCTTCACCGCTGGCGACATGCGCCGCGATGTCCAGTTCATAATCGTCCCGCAGACGATTCAGCACATGCAAAGCAGCGGCAATAGATCCCTTTGATGGCAATCTGTCTTGATAGAGGTCGAGGGATGCGTACCACTCATCCACTATCTGAATTGCCTCTGCAATCAGCGGCATTGTCCCATCCCGTCGAACAGAGTTGCATCCGCAGCCAGTGAAGACGCCACGGGCGTGAGATAGTACTTGGCGATCCATTCCACTGCCGGCACACAAACTGCATCTCCGAAACCAAATAGCGCCTGATTTAATGGGACGTCGATTCGATAATCATCCGGCACACCTTGGAGACGGGCGCATTCACGAGCCGTCAGCAGCCTCACTTGATAACGCCTCCGTCCGGCTTTGAACAAAATCTGGCGACCGCTGCCACCCCGTGGTGTACGGAGACATCCCGCGATACCGTCGGTGCGTAGCTCCGCCATGCTCTTACCATGGCGGACACGGCGGAACGCGGTAGCGTAGCGGTAGTCATCGCCCGCAAACATCAGTTTGGCTTGCACCTCGTGCCGTTTGGACAATTGCGCCATGAAATAGGCCGAACGATCAGAGTTCCACCAATGAGGATCGCCTTCAGGCAGGTCTTCGACGATGTCAATTAGTTGAGTGCGAGATTTGGGCAGCCGCGGAAGTTTACGCAGATCCCAATCGATGTTCTCGTGAGCATTGATGAAGCCAAGCAATGGGCCTGGACGCGCTTCGGATTGAATCGCAACCCGTTGGGGAGGATCATCGCAGTGCCGCTTCGCAACGACGAACAGACGCGCTCGGCTCTGCGGCACCCAGTGAGATGCGTTGAGGATGAACGCATCAACAGAATAGCCAAGGTCGTTCAATGCCAGAAGCGCGGTTTCAAAATCTTTGCCCCCATGCGATTGCAAGAATCCAACGACATTTTCCAAGAGAACTATGGGCGGACGTCGCTCACCTAAGTCATTTAGAATGCGCACCAAACCCCAAAAAGCTGAAGATTCTTTGCCGTCCAAGCCATCCCGTTTCCCCGCGATAGATAAGTCATTACAAGGAAATGATGCAGTGAAAAGATCTGCCGTGGGTATCTCCGCGGCAGTAAGTTTGTGAATGTCTTCCACGATCAGATGGTCGTTGTTCGGCCAATTGTCCCGGTACATCTCGGCTTTGTTCGGGTCCATGTCGTTAGCGAATATGACAGACCAGCGACGTGTACGTTCCAGCGCCAAGCGCACTAATCCGATGCCCGCGAAAAACTCCACTGCCTTGAATGGGACTATCGGGCGGCGAGCGGCGGTTGGTCGATGCTTAGTCTTGGGGGCGGCGACTGTTTGCAAGCGAATTTTACTCCTGATTACAGTGTAGTCGAAGGGTCAAACACAGACCAACGCGCTGTCCCGGCGAAGATTTGTGTTCGCCGATATGGGGCCGATCAAACGTTGGTGCAGTTTGATTTCAGAATACTTCGACCTTTGCGGTAAAGGACTTATGGCGGAACGCATCTATCCTGTGCGCGCGCCGGCGCAGCGCGGACTGTGTCTATGAGGGGCATGGCATGTTGCTCCCGAGCTCTTTGAAAATTTAATCGTGGAACTGGATTCGGGTGGAATGCGCGGCTGCAACAAACGCGCGCTGGTCGCGCGGACTTGTTGCATGACCAAGTGCTGGCCGGCCCTTGGGTTACATCGCGAAAATGCAGCAAATGCGAGAGGTGCGCATCTGCGCGGTGGATTTTATGACTCCGGAACGCGCGGCTGGGTCGCGGGCTCAATCGGGGCGACGTCGACCGGTTGGCTTGAGGCGTGTTGTCGGAGTTTTTGCTCGATGCGTAGGCGCAGTTGCGGGTCGGCCGAGGGTTGGTTTTTGATTTGCGCAATCGCGCGATCCCAGTAAGTTCGCGCATCAGTGAGATGACCGGCGCGGTACGCGGCGTCGGCGGTGTGGTCGAGGACGACCGGGTCCGCCGGTTCGGACGCCTCCAGCGCCTGGCGGAGGTATTTCAAAGCGTCTTCAAACTTGCCGCGTTTGTACAGCACCCAGCCGAGGCTATCGAGATAGGCGGCGTTGTCCGGCTGAAGACCCACGGCTTTCCAGAGAAGGCTTTCGGCGAAATCCATCTCGCGACCCGTATCGGCCAGTACGTAACCGAGGTCATTGCAGGCAGGTGCGAACGCGGTGTCGGCCGCGAGAGATCGACGCAGCAGGCGTTCTGCCATATCCATTTCGCCCAGTTGCTGAGCCATGCTTGAAAGCTGGTAAAGCTCCGGCGCGGACTGGACCGCGGCCGCGGATTGCTCGAGGGCGCGAATCGCCTCGGGCTTGCGATCGGTCACGCCAAGCACCGCGACAAGCTGCGCCAGCGCCGCGATATTGGACGCCCGTCGTTGAACCGCGGCCTGCAACGCGGATGTAAACTTCGGCATAGCGCCGGATTTAATCAGGAACTCAGCGGAGGTACTGAGATATTTCGGATCGTCACTGAATTCATCAATGTATCTGCCAAGATCGCGATCGGAGGTGTAATCGACATCGGGGACAAACTGCATCATCTGATCAGAGGCCCATTGTCGGACCAGCGCGACATTTTGCGACGACGCCCGTGTGAGAAGCTGCCGGGCGAGCTGAGATTGACCGTCATCCTGCGCCAGCCTGGCCGTGACAAAGACGCGCGCGACTTCGAGCGCCGGAGGCACTGCGAGTTTGTTGATCTGCGCGATGGTGAGCGGCGCCGGCTGCATGTTGTGGGCGAGCATCTCCCAGCCGCGACGAATGGACGCCCAATAGCGTGGCTGTTCGACCATCATCGCCATGAGCTTGATCGGCAGCTCTCCACGCCGCCCGGCATCCGTGTACGCCAGCACCAGTTCGCGAACGGCTGGCAGGGTCGGTCGGATCAGCGGCTGTTCGAGCATGACCGCCGCTTCGGTCGCGCGGCCCAGCCGACGGAGAAGCCGGGCCTCGAGCACGCGGCGTGACGTGTAATCGCCGGGTGAATCCGAATCCAGAAGCTTCAACATCGCCAGCGCCGCTTCGTCCCCGCCACGCTCGGCGAAGAGATCGAGATAGCTCTGTACGCTGGTTCGGCTGCCTTCGAAGCGGTCGAGGAGCTTCAGCATCTGCGTCGTCGCCGGCTCGATCTTGCCTTGCCCGGCGCGGGCCTGAATGATCCGCAACTCGATGCCCGGCGCCAGCGACGGCTCGTCGATCTGGATCTGCTCGTAGAGTTCGATCGCGCGGTCGTAGCGGTTAATGCCTGCCGAAAGATCGGCGATCTGCAGACGAACCATCCCCGGCTTGGCCGCGAGCTGCGCCAGTTCCGGCCAGCGGCGCAGCTCTATGGACCGGCGCTCGATGACCGGCAAAACGCGCTCAAAGCAATCTACAGCGGCGGTGGTATATCCGCGGTCCATCAGCATGCGACCCAGCAGCATGTCGACGATCGCGGCATCGGTTTCGGAAGATCGGTATCCGTCGGTAAGCCGGGCGATCCGCAGTTCGCGCAACGCATCGTCAAGCTTCCCTGCCATCGCGAGGAGCCGGGCGCTTTGTGATCGCAGTTCGGCGTCGTGCGGATCTAGCTCCGCGGCACGGCGAAACGCGGTCAGGGCGCGGTCATTGTCCGTGCCAAACCATGCGTAGCCTAGATCACGATGAATGACCGCAGACGAGTCATCAATCGCGATTGCCGCGGTGAAATTTTCCACTGCGACCTGCTTGCGGTTCTGGAGCAGCGCATCGCGACCGCGCGCGTACAGTTCCAGCGCTTCGCCGGATGCCTCGCCGGCCGGTTGAGTTGTCGGTGCAGGAAGCGTGACGGCGGGCTCGATCTGGTCGACGGTTTGTCGGTTGATCGGCGGGAGCGCCGGTGCCGCGGATCGTGGCGACGTCCGGCTGGCGCAACCGACGGCGATCGATGCGGTAACGAGGAGAACTACGACGTCCCGAGGATTCACGGGATCACTTTGTTCAGAGGATAGGTGATGATTCCAGTAGCGCCGGCCCTTTTTAGCCGTGGGATCAGTTCTCGCTCCTGTTTTTCTTCCAAGATGACCTCGACCGCGACCCATTCCTTGTCCGACAGCCGCGATATCGTCGGGCTCTTCTCGGCCGGCAAAAATCCGACTATTTCCGCCAGTTTCGCCTCGGGCACGTTCATCTTCAGCCCCACCTTCGCGCGGGCCTCCATCGCGCCTTTCAGAAGCAGCGCGATGTTCTCCATTTTTTCGCGCTTCCACGGCACGTCCCACGCCTTCTTGTTGGAAATAAAGCGAATGGTACTGCTGAGGATGGTGTCGATGACGCGCAGATTGTTGGCCCGGATGGATGAGCCGGTCTCGGTGAGGTCTACGATCCCGTCGAGGATGCGGGCCTTGATCTCGGTAGTGCCCCAGGAAAACTCGACGTTTACATTCACGCCTTTGGCGGCGAAATATTTTCGCACCGTGTTCACCAGTTCGGTGGCGATGAGTTTGCCTTCAAAATCTTCTACTCGCTTGATCTCGCTCTCTTCCGGCACCGCCAGCACCCAGCGGGCAGGCGAACTTGTGGCACGGGAGTACGTAAGCTCGGCGATCTCAACGACGTCGGTGTCGTTGCCGTTTTCGACCACCCAGTCATACCCGCAGAGGCCGCAATCGATCAGATCATCCACGACATATCGGCTGATCTCCTGCGAGCGGAAAAGCACCGCCGAGATGGAGTCGTCATCAATACGAGGGAACACGCTGCGGCTATCGACGCTCACCCGGTATCCGGCGCGGGCAAACAGCTCGATCGTGGATTGCTGCATCGATCCGCTCGGCAGGCCGAGACGGAGCGTGTCCGGTGGTAGGCGATTGGTCATCATAAGACGGACCTGTGCTAACCGATCACTTGCCCTTCTTCAACGCGGCGCGGCGCAGCACACAGTAAAATTCGTAACAGTCGTCGCCTTTGATGTGCGATTCAACGAACTTCTGCGCTTCGTCCAGCGACGTTTCTGGCTCGATGGCTTCGGCGTTCTTCAGAACCGCGAGCATCGAGTCGTCCAGCGGCACCGCCGGCTCGTCAAGGCCGAACAGCGTGGTGTATGCTTCGACGAACGGCGTCATCTCCGGCAATTCGCGGAGCAAAAGCCGCGCGTCCTTGCGGCTCAGTTCCTTAACGCGCGTGAGGCTGAGCGTGTGCTCTTTCTCGAAAATCGCGTTAAGAATTTCCCGAAACAGCAGTGCCCGCTGTTCAATTCCGGGATACTTCTCACCAATAAGCGAGATCACCTCGAGCTCCGTCGCGACGCGCAGCTCATTGATGTCAACGAACTCTCGATCGATCACTTTCATCGCCTCCGACGGACGCCCGTCGCTGGTGTCATAGCTCAAGATGCCGATCACCATCGCCCGCAGCGGGTCGATCAACTGCCGGGGCTCGGGCTTTCCTTCTTTGAGCAGCTTCTTAAAGAGACTTTTGAGGTTATCTGCGTGCTTTGTGGCGTTCTTCATGATTGGGTATTTTCCGGCTCGCCGCCGCGTGAGGCTTTGAGTTCGTCTTCTTCTTTGACGGCTTTTTCGATCAGGTCCAGGACGCCCATCTCCTTCTTGAGATTCTCGTCCATGTGGAATTTAAGGAACGGAACAGTCCGCATCGGCAAGGTCTTCTGCAGCCGCTGCCGCATCAGCCCGGCCGAGTGTTTCAGGGCATTCAGCGCGGCCAGTTGCTTGCCTTCGGTGCCCATGATGGTCACGAAGACGTCGGCGGTCGATAAATCGTTGGCCACCTTGATCCGCGTGATGCTGGGCATGCCGACGAGGCGCGGGTCGTTCAGCTCGCGCATGATGATCGTCATCAGCTCTTTCTGCAGCGTGCTGGCGATCATTTCCATTCGTCGATTCATTTCAGTCTTACTTTCCTGCGCTTCAAGCGAACTCGATCTGATAATCCACAAGATTGACCCCGGGATTCATCCGGACCATGTCCACAATCTTGCTCAGCCCGCCTTCCACATAGCGTTTGTCGTTGCTGACCATCGCAATTCCGATGATCGATCGCTTGTGCTCGTCGAGCCGATCGACTTCCGCCACGCTGACATTGTGGCTGTTGGCGATGCGGTCTTTCAGGCTGAGAATCACACGGCGTTTGTCCTTGAGGGTCAGCGCCTCGGGAATCATCAGGTCAAGCTGCAAAATGCCAACATGCATGGGTTCAGTGGAGAGTGGACAGTGACGAGTGGAGAGGGAAACGAAAGGCATCCCTCTCAACTTTCCACTTTCCACTCTCTACTTTTCTACAGAGTTCTCTGGATCGTCTCCCGAATGTACGCCTCGAGCCGGTCGCCGATTTTGATATCGTCATAACCGGTGATCTTCAGGCCGCACTCGAAGCCCTGTTTGACTTCCTTGACGTCGTCCTTCAGACGCTTGAGCGTCTCGATGGTGAGGTCTTCGGTGATGATCTTCCCGTCGCGGCTCAGACGCAGCTTGCTGCCGCGCTGAACGTGGCCGTCGGTGACCATGCAACCGGCGATGCTGCCGATCTTGCTGACCTTGAACACCTGGCGGATTTCGAGATGGCCGTGAAGCTTCTCGCGAATCTCCGGAGCAAGCATGCCGGACAACGCCTTCTTCAGATCGTCGAAGATCTCGTAGATAACGCGATAGGTGCGAATCTCGATCCGCCGCTGCTCCGCCATCGCTCGGGCGGATTCGTCGGGGACGACATGGAAGCCGATGATGACCGCGTTGCTCGCGTCCGCCAGTTCCACATCGCTTTCGGAGATCGGGCCGGCGGCGGCGTGAATCACCTTCACGCGCACTTCGTCGGTGTTTTGATCGATGACCGTTTTCTGAAGCGTCTCGACCGAACCCTGCACGTCGGCTTTGATGATCAGGTTGATCGTTTTGATCCCCTGTTCCTTCATCTGTCCGTAGACGCTTTCGAGCGTGACCTTGCTCTTGTCCGCCGCCTGCGTGGCGCGGGCGAGATCGACGCGTTCCTGCGTCAGGGCGCGGGCACGGTCCATCGATTCGACGACGAAGAACTTATCACCGGACTGTGGAAGCTCCGACAACCCGGCAATGACGATCGGCGTGCTCGGACCGGCCTCGGGGCGCGGCTTGAGATGATCATCCAACAGCGATCGCACACGGCCCCAGCCGACACCGGCGACGACGACATCGCCGACTTTCAGCGTGCCGTTCTGCACAAGAACCGTCGCCACCGGCCCGTGGCCGGGATCCATGCGCGATTCGATGACCGAGCCACGTGCTGGTCCGGTCGGATCGCCTTTAAGTTCGCGAAGCTGTGTCTGGTAATCAAGGACTTCGATCAATTCAGGAATGCCCTGCCCGGTGAGCGCGGAGGTGCGGACGACTTCGGTATCGCCGCCCCACTCGGTCGGATTAAGTCCGGCGCCGGCGAGTTGTCCCAGAACCATGTCGGGGTTGGCGTCGGCGCGGTCGATCTTGTTCATCGCCACGATGATCGGCACACCGGCCGCCTTGGCATGGTTGATGGATTCGATCGTCTGCGGCTGCACGCCTTCGGTCGCGCCCACGACCAGCACGACCACATCAGTCATATTCGCACCGCGAGCACGCATGGCGGTGAACGCCTGGTGGCCGGGGGTATCGATGAAGGTCACGCGCTTCTCGCCCACCTGGACCTGCCACGCCGCGATGTGCTGCGTGATGCCGCCGGCCTCGCCGGCCGCGACGTTGGCGGAACGGATTTTGTCGAGCAGCGACGTCTTGCCGTGATCGACGTGGCCGAGGATCGTCACCACCGGCGGACGCGGAAAAATATTCGCCGGGTCGGAGACGCGGCTATCAAACTCCGCCATCAACTCGTCTTCGAGCGACGGCTGGGTCTTGATTTCCAGCTCCACGTTGTACTGAAGCGCCAGCAACTGCGCCGTTTCAAACTCCAGGCCCTGGTTGATGTTTGCAAAAACACCCTGCTTCATCAGCTTGCCGATGAGCTCGTTGGTCTTGACGCCAAGTACCGTTGAGAGCGTGCGGACCGTAATCGGTTCCTCGATCTCGACGGCCCCGCCGCGCTGGGCGGCGGTGCGTGCCTGGGCATGCGTTCCACGGGCTTCGGTCTTGGACAGATGACGATCGGTCGCCTGACGAACCGCGCTGGCTGCGAGGATGCGCTCGGCGCGGTCTTTAAGATCCTGATCGGAGAATTCGCGGAGCTTCTCGTCGGCTTCACCACGTCGGCCGTCCGGTCCACGCCTGCGGGCGGAGACGGGCTTGCCTTTGGCGCCCGGCTTCTTCTCGCCGCCTTCTTCTTCTTCCTCGCCAGTCTTAACACCACGCCCGCCACGCGGCGGCGCCTGCGTTACCCCAGCGCCGGTCGTCGGCCCGAGCGGGCCTTTCTTCCTGGGCGCAGAAACAATATCGGGTTTTTCTTCGCGCACGACGGTCGGCCCAGCGAGCTTCGCCGGCGCGGGCACGAACGGGGTGGACTGCGGACGCGGGCGCTCCGGTTTGGCTAGCCCAGTGCGCGATTCAAGCTTCACTGTCGGACGCGCCGCCGGCTGCACATGAACTGCTTTGGGCGCAACAGCTTTGGGCGCTACAGCGGCCGGGGCTGCGGCCGGGGCTGCGGC
>JACMML010000128.1 GCA_014379105.1 Phycisphaerae bacterium | reverse complement strand
TGTGTCCTGGACCGTGATGATGTCCGCCGCTGAGGTGTCGATGCGGTCGCTCCAGAGGATCTCGCCGGAAGTAACATCGAGCAATTGCGCCGTTACCCGAAAGCGTTCCCCCGCATGAATGAACCCTGCTGTTAGAATCGCGCTGACATTCAACTCGTGGCCGACCTCGCGCGGATCGATCTGTTGGCCCTGATATTTCGCGATCACGGAGGACGGACGGACAACCAGCGAACGGACGCGTGCCACTTCGGTGATTACCGCATCCGCCAGTGAGAACTCGTAGAAAGTGGAGGCGGGATCGTTGCTCAGATTTCGAAAAGGCATGATGGCCAGGCTCTTCTTATCCTGGTCTGCCATCGTCGTGAATGGCGTCTCGTGGACGCCTTGCCTGGTGGGCGTGGCAAAGGTTGGCGACGTGGTGGGCGCTTCTGATCTTCCAATCGACTTCAACCACCGAACGGCCCGCGAGACAGAACTCTTGCCACCAAGATGGCGCGGCGGTTCGGGTGTAACGTCAGCAAACTGTCCGGTCGACTCGGCAACCGAAACTTCCTGCAGCACACTCCGCAAGTCGTCCCGCATTTCTTCCATCTTCTGATAACGATCGCGCGGCTCCTTTGCCATTGCGCGATCCAGAATCAGTTGAATCCGCGGTGGGATGGATTCGCTTCTCATTGAGGCGACCGGCTTAGGGGCATCATGCAATACGGCGTGACGCACGTCGATCGTAGTCTTTCCATGAAAAGGCCACGTTCCCGTCAACATCTCGTAAACCAGGACGCCGGTGGAGAAGATGTCGGCTCGTTTGTCGACGCGGTCGCCGCGCGCTTGCTCGGGCGCTGCATAAGTGGCCGTGCCATAAGGGACACCAACCTCAGTCAGCTCCGTACGATGGATTCCAGTGGCCGCCGCTTCCGTGTCGTCCAATAGCTTGGCCAAACCGAAATCCAGTATCTTCACCTGGCCGGAAGGTGCAACCATAACATTGCCGGATTTAATGTCGCGGTGAATGATGCCGCGAGAGTGAGCCGCGGCCAGAGCGTCTGCAACCTGGACCGCAATCAACAGCGCGCTCTTCAATTCCAGCGGACGTCCGGCAACGAGCTGCCGCACGTTGCGGCCTTCGATGTGCTGCATGGCGATGAAATGCACGCCTTCCACTTCGTCCAGATCAAAGATGGTGCAGATGTTTGGGTGGTCAAGCGAGGATGCGAGCCGTGCTTCGCGCTCAAAGCGTTTCAGATTTGCCTCTTTAGCCGTCAACTCGGACGGCAAGACCTTGACCACGACCGTGCGCCCCAGTTTCGTGTCCGTGGCCTTGTAGACTGTACCCTGCCCACCGGCGCCGAGCTTTTCGAGGATGCGGTAACTGCCCAGGTTTTTGCCGATCATGTAAACGACTCAATTAGTTCTTCGGCGCTTGCCGTTGCGGTGCCCACTTTGCCCACGACGATGCCGGCGGCATGGTTTGCCAGATTTGCAGCGTCCAGCAGCGATACTCCCGCCGCCAGGGCCGCGGCCAGCGTCGCTATCACTGTGTCCCCCGCGCCGGTGACATCATAGACCTCGCGCGCCGCAGTGGCGACATAAACCGGATCGCCGTCACCTTCCAGCAGTATCATGCCGCGATCACCGCGAGTAATCAGCACAGCGTCACAGTCCAGTTTCTCCCGGATCAACCTGGCGGCGCGGTGCAGACCGTCGTCTGTGTCGGCTTCAAGGTTCGTCATCCGGAGGGCTTCATGGTGGTTCGGCGTAACCAGAGTTGCGGGCCGATAGGAAGCGAGGTTTCGGATCTTTGGGTCGATCAATACCGGAATGCGTTCGTAAGCCAGCGGCAGTATCGCCGCAAGAATGCGCGTCGTTACTGCGCCCTTGTCGTAATCAGACACGACCAATGCATCGGCAGTTTGAATCGCGTCTTTCAACGCACTGATAACGCGGCTCTCCGTTTTACCATTCACCGGGGTGCGCAACTCCCTGTCGGCACGCACCACCAGTTGATTATGCGCGATGATGCGCGTCTTGACGGTAGAAGGCCTGCTCGCGTCGACGACCAGGTATTCATCGATCTGCTGCGGACTGACCTCGCGCAAACGCGTGCGCAAACGAACCCCAGCCGCATCGTCTCCGATCACGCCGATAACGGAGGCCGTCGCACCCAGCGCAAGAAGATTGGCAAGAACATTTGCGGCCCCGCCGAGATGAACCGACTCGCGACGAATGTCTACGACCGGCACGGGCGCTTCAGGCGAGATGCGTGACACATCACCCCAGACAAACTCGTCAAGCATTACATCGCCCAGCACGACGACCCTGCGATCGCGGATTGTGCCAGTGATTTCCCTAGCTCGTTGTCTGGTTAGTCGACTCACGACGAAAAATTCCGCGAAGGCGAAAAGTCACAAGGATGGAATCCAGTACTCAGCGCTTCCCAAGGCCCGGCTCAAGCTTAGCTACTTGCAGGTCGGGAAGGCGGACTCTAGCACCCCAGCGCGGCGCGCCGGGGACCCCGCCCTGTCGCCGCTCTTACGCCGAAAACAACAATCGTCTAGACTAACCAC
>JACMML010000127.1 GCA_014379105.1 Phycisphaerae bacterium | reverse complement strand
GTCTCAAGCAGTCCTGATTTTTATGACGGTGGCGACGGTAAGGATACGATCACCTATGCGGCGCGCACCAGCAGCGTGGTGGTAACCAATGACGGCATCGCCAATGACGGCAAGAAGACCGGATTCAGTTTCAACTCACTGGAGAAGGACAATGTCTCTCCCAATATCGAAGTGATCGTCACCACCAAATATGATGACCGGGTTGTGCTCACCGGGAATGTTAACAATACCGTCAACGCACTGGCGGGGAATGATAACGTCGATACCGGACCGGGTAATGACATCATCCTGATGGGCACCGGCAGTTTCGAGTCTGCCTATGGTGGAACAGGCAACGACACCGTCTATGGTTCCTCGGGCAAAGACACCATCTATCCCGGCGATGGCAACGACACGGTTCACGCCGCCGGCGGGGATGACTTCGTCGAAGGCGGAAACGGAAACGATTTGATCAACGCAGGGGAAGGCAACGATGCCGTGTACGATTTCAGCGGCAACGACACGCTCAACGGCGATAACGGCAATGATCGCATCGAAGCCAAAGTCGGCAACGATATCCTCAACGGGGGCAGCGGAAATGACAGTCTCTACGGCGGCGCGGGCGACGATGTCCTCGTCGGCGGCGCAGGCTTTGACGCCATGTACGGCGAGGCCGGGCAGGATCGGATTTTCGCTCGAGACTACGTAGTCAGTGAAATCGTCGACGGCGGCAGCGGCGGCGACATCGCAGATATCGATTTCCGACCGTTCCCCCTCAATTTCGTGCCCGCCGATTTGCTGATCGGCATCGAGTCGTACAACAACTTCTGACCGAACAAATCGCGATCGTTAAGACTGAACGTTCCACTCACTTCAGGAGAAACAATGCACTCGCCCAAACGCCCGCACGTCTCGAACCATTATGGCATCTCTGAATCGTTGGAAGCCCGCCGCTTGTATGCCGCCAGTGCGACGCTTACCGCAGGAAAGCTGAATATTGTCGGCACGACCGTCGCCGACAACATCGTGGTCAGTAAATCCGGAACCAACCTGAAGGTGAAGCTCAGCGCCACCCTTACCAGGACTTTCGCCGAGAGCGCGGTGAGTTCCATTTCAGTCGCTCTCGGTTCGGGGAATGACAAGTTCGCCAGCGATAACACCGTCCTTAAGCCGATCACAGTAGATGGCAGCGCCGGCAACGACACCATCACCACCGGTGGCGGTAACGATTCTGTCCGCAGCGGGTCGGGGAATGACAGCGTCAACGGCGGTAATGGAAAAGACACACTTCTCGGCGCCGATGGCAACGACTTTCTCAACGGCAACGCCGCCAATGATTTAATCTACGATGGTGCCGGCAGCGACAGTTGCTACGGCAGTGCGGGACACGATTACATAAAGGTCGAGACCGGTGCCGCAAGCCCGGATATATATGATGGTGGCGCTGGGAGTGATACCATCAGCTACAGCGCGCGTGCGACAGGCGTGACGATCCGAGACGACGGCATTGCCGCAGACGGAACCAGTAATGGTGTCACGCAAGTCAGTACGGAAAAAGACAATGTCATGCCCAATTTCGAGACCTTCATCGGCACGCAATATAAAGATCTGCTCTTGATATTGAGTGTTGGCAATCATTCCGTTTCCGGATTGGCGGGACGAAATGACATCACCACCGGAGCAGGCAACGACACCATCACCGGAGGTGACGATTCTGATTCTATTTCAGGCGGCAGCGGCAATGATTCGGTGAGCGGCGGCGCAGGTGATGATTTTCTGGGCGGCGATTCCGGCAACGATACAATCAGCGGTGGCGCGGGTGCCGACCATGTTTATGGTGACAATGGCAACGACATCCTCACCGGTGGCGAGGGAAATGACGTTCTCCACGGCGACGCGGGCGACGATGTCCTCGTCGGCGACTCCGGCCGCGACTCCCTCTACGGCGATGCCGATCAGGATCGACTCTTCTCCTTCGACGGCTTATGGAACGAAATCGTCGACGGCGGCACCGGCGGCGATGTCGCCGTTATCGATTTTAGACCGTACCCCAACAATTTCGTCCCCGCCGATCTGCTGACCGGCATTGAGTCGTTTCACTAGAGCGTTTCCCATTTCAAACTAGCGCCCAGCTGTGATCGGTGATAACCTTCGACGCAACAAGGAGGTTGCGATGGCATCGCAGGCCACGCTGACGCGTCGATGGATCATCTCGGCGTACCAAGCCGGTCATGGCACAAAACAAATCGCGGCAATCTTCGGACGTTGTGAATCTGGCGTTCGCCGCGTGCGGCAGAATCATCGCGAGCGTGGCACCGCAGACCCGCTGCTTCACCTTCGTGGCCGCCGTGGCAAATTCACTGACGATATCAAAGCGCGACTGAGGCAGTATGAATCCGATCATCCCGACGCCACGCTTGCCGAGATCAAACGCGATCTGAACCTGGAGGTCTCGATCTCGACGGTGGATCGCTGGGTGAGGAAGCTGGGATTGTCGTTCAAAAAAAGTCCCTGCATGCCGCCGAGCAGGATCGGCCCGATGTTGCCGCAGCGCGTGTCGCGTGGCGGCAGCGGGTAAAGCAGATCGATGCTGATCGCCTGGTTTTTCTGGACGAATCGGGCGCCAAGACCAACTTCACGCGGCTACGCGGACACTGATTTCCGAGTCATGGCGATGAACTTCGCCAAAAATGTCGCCGATGATCCGGCGAAATATCACGTCGCTCAGGAAGATGTCGATGCGCTGGTAACGACGGTGGATGCGTTTTTGGCGGCGTTGCAGGCGAACTTCAGTCCTGTCACCCGCAATCAGCTCACCACGCGGGCCAAGCTCGAATCGCGCGCCAAGGCGGAGGAGATCATTCGCCGGATTGGCCACATGATCCGGGCGGATAACAAGATTGAGAACAGTGCAAAGGCCGTGCTTCGCATCCGTGAACGCGCGAAGCGGTCGAGGAAATCGCGCTGCCCGGTGGAGCCACCGAGGCTGACGTTTGTTCGGGCCCGTCATACCACCACCGCCGCTACGCCGATGCATGAATTGAAGTTTTCTTCTGCCGAGTCGTGGGGCAAATCAAAGCCGCAAGGCGCGACGCGGCTGGAGCTCTTTGTCGATCTGATCCCGCCTGAGGGGCCAGTTCCGAGCAACCCCGGGGCGACAGCGAGTGGTCGGCCTTGGTATCTGCGGTCGTTCACGAGAAGCCCGATCGTGATCGAGCCACCGATGGCGCGTGTGCCGATGCGCGTCGTCTACTGGGCGCGATGGGCGGATAACACCGGGAATGTGGGGCCGTTCTCGCAGACTGTTGAAGGATGGATCAGTTTCTCAAATCAAAGAGCACGGCCTGTCTTGATGGGCCGGCAGCAGGCGCAGTTGATTAAGACCGATACGTCGAAACAACTCGTCGATGAATCGACCTATTCAGTGGCGGTGATCGAAGCGCATTACCTGACCGTCAACACGCGGGCGATGCGCGAAGAGAATCCGAAGCTGGAAGCGCCGAAACTCGAAGTAACCGTGCGCGAGATGAAGCAGATCGAAGGCCCGGCCCCGATTGAAGCTTCGGCCGAAGCCGCGTGATCGCCTTCATTGCCGAAACACGATTCGCGGGTACGCTCGGGAGTCTATGGCAGATCAGTATGATGCGATCCTGCGATCGCTGGAGAGTTCGAAGCAGGTGCTGGTGACCACGCACGTCCGCCCGGATGGAGACGCGCTGGGATCGGTCGCGGCGATGATCCTGGCGATGCGGAAGAAGGGGATCGCGGCACGGGCGCTGCTGCTGTCGCATCTGCCGACGAAGTATGCGTTTGTGTTTGAGGAACTGGGGATCGAGTGGATGGATGTCGAGAAGAGTTTCCCTGCGGACTTCTCGCTGGCGGGGTTTGATACGTTGCTGGTGGTGGATACCGGGACGTGGTCGCAGTTGCCGGGGCTGAAGCCGATTGTCGAGAAATTCGCGGGCAAGAAGCTGGTCGTCGATCATCATCTAACGCAGGAAGACTGGGCCGACGGCAAGCTGGTCGTCACCGAAGCGGCGGCGGCGGGGGAGATCGTGGCGGAGTTGATCGAGCGGTGGGATGTCCCGTTCGATGCGTCCATCGCGACGGCGCTCTACGTCGCGCTGGTGTCCGACACCGGCTGGTTCCAATTCAGCTCGACACGCCCCTACACCATGCGGCTGGCGGCGAAGTTGATGGAAGCGGGAGTTGATACCGACAAGTTGTATCAGCGTCTCTATCAGAACGAGCGGGCGGCGCGGGTGGCGCTGCAGGCGCGGGCGATGGCGACGATGGAACTGCACGCGGACGAGCGCGTGTCGGTGATGACGATCAAAGCGACGGATTTTGCCGAGACCAAAGCCGGCGTGCCGGATAGTGAAAACGTCATCAATATCCCGCTGCAGATTCGCACCGTCGGGGTGAGCGTGTTACTGGTGCAACCGCCCGAAGGTGGCATGATCCGCGCCAGTTTCCGCAGCAAAGGCGGCGTCGATTGCAGCAAATTCGCCGAACAATTCGCCGGCGGCGGCCACGCAAGAGCGGCGGGGGCGAAAATCGAGGGATCGATCTGTGACGTAAAGAAGCGCATTGTCGCGGCGCTACTATTGGTTGTTACCGTCTAGAGAAAACGGGCCGCAGATAAACGCAGATTGAATACATTTACTATCTTCATCCGCGTTCATCTGCGTTTATCCGCGGCCTATTCTCTTCTCGATTTAAAATGATTGATCAGCCCGTTGGTGGAGGCATCATGCGATCCGACGTCGCCTGCGGATTCCAGTTCGGGGAGAATCACATTCGCTAACTGTTTGCCGAGTTCGACGCCCCATTGGTCGAAGCTGTTGATGTTCCAGATGATGCCCTGGACGAAGATCTTGTGCTCGTAGAGCGCGATCAATTGC
>JACMML010000126.1 GCA_014379105.1 Phycisphaerae bacterium | reverse complement strand
GTTTTTCGCTCGTCAGCCCGCTCCAAATGTAAGACCTAGATCACTGTTCATGATTTTGGGTTGAACCAATCCAAAATCATCGTGATCTAGGGCAGCATGCGCTGCAAAACGCCGTCGCGCCGGATGAAATAATGGAACAGCGCCGCGCCGATATGCATGACCAGCAGACCCGCAATCGCAAAGCCGATCAGCTCATGCACCTCAAATAGCGGCTTGGCCAGCGCCTCGTCCTTGGCCACGATCGCGGGGAGCGTGAACAGGCCGAACACCGAGATCTGCGCGCCATAGGCCGATGTCGCCACCCAGCCGATGATCGGTTGGGCGATCAGCAGACCATAGAGCGCAAGATGCACGATACTCGAAACGACACGCTGAAAGGTGGTCAGCGTCGGCTCCGGGGCGGGCACACCGTTAATGAGCCGGTACGCCAGTCGGATCAGCATGAGGGCCAACACCAGAACTCCGGTCGAGCGATGCAGCGTGTAAAGCGCGTTTTTCAAATCGCCGTCGGGAAGATTGGCCATGGCGATGCCGGCCGGGATCATGAACAGCACGCAGGCCGCGATCGTCCAGTGCATCAGCTTGGCAAAGCCGGAATATTCCTCGCCCGGGGCGGCAAACCCTCTTTGATTGATGGTGCTGGTCATCCCGTCATGTCTCCCCGCGCGGATTTAAAGCAGCAATCGAATAACACATCGCCGCCGCCGAGCGAATAGGCCCGCGTGACCGGCCGCAGCGCTTCGTCCACCTCGCAGATCGGCGGCAAGACGAGGCCCGGCTGTCCCGATCCAAGCAGCACCGGGGCGATCAGCAGGTAAAGCCGGTCGACCGCCCCGGCGGCCAGGAAGCGCGAAACGGTGTTGGAGCCGCCCTCGATCAGCACGCGGCGGAGGCCGGCGGCATGGAGGCTGGCGATGATTGCATGCGGATCGAGGCCTTCCGGACCGGAGGGCACGTAAAGCGTATGCACGCCTTCCGAGTCGCAATTTCGCCCCGTGGATACTACATAAACTGCCGTGCCATCGTCAGACAAGCATTTGGCGGTTCGGGGCAAACGGCCCTTGGGATCGATCACGACGCGCGCGGGACTTCGCCCGTTAACCCGGCGCACCGTCAGCAGTGGATCATCGGCGATAACTGTACCGATGCCGACAACAACGGCATCCACGGAAGCGCGAATGCGATGCAGAAAATCCAGAGCGGCGGGGCCGTTAATATATTTGGATGCCCCGGTCGGTGTCGCGATGCGGCCGTCCAGCGATTGCCCGAGTTGGGCAACCACATAGGGACGGCCCGGATCGCTTGCCGCGATGGGGTCAAGGGCGGCTGTTGGGTCAGCGTTCATCGAGGATAGTTGAGTGTCAGCTAATTCGCCCACGTGATCACGCCATCGTTATAGTTCATGAAAGAATATAGATTGAGGTGCCGTGTTATCTCACATGGTCGCTGTAGGGAGCAAAAGCGAAATGCGTGACGAGAATTTGACGCGCCTGCTGGGGGATCCGCGCGGGATCGCCATGGAGCGCGCCCTGGCCGAACTTCGGTCGGGACGGCCGGTCGTACTGAATTTTGGTGGGTCCGATCATCTGGTGATGAGTCCCGAGACGGTCGACGAAGCCGCTCTCGCGGCGATTTTGCGGATCGGCGGTGGAGCAGAGTTGGTGCTGTCGCAGCCACGGCTGCATTGGCTGGGCCTGCCGAGCCTGACGCCAGGGGTCATTCCGCTGGAGGATCTGGACGTTTCGGCCATCGTCGCGCTGATTTCGCACACCGATGCCTATGTTAACGGTCATGCGCCCCGGCCTGCCGGCGGTGCGGCGAAAACCGCGCTGGAGCTGGTGCGGCTGGCGTATTTGCTGCCCGCGGCGATCATCGTGCCGCTCAGCGAAGCGAATGAGGCGGCCGCGACGCATCTGGCGCGGATCGACGAGGCGTCACTGAATTACTATCAGGACGATGTGCGCGCCTCGCCGCGTATCGTCTCGCGCGCACCGGTTCCGTTGGACGAAATCGGCGACACCGAATTTGTCGTCTTTCGCGGC
>JACMML010000125.1 GCA_014379105.1 Phycisphaerae bacterium | reverse complement strand
CGGTGTCCCCCATGAAGATGGAGGCAGGGTTGAAGTTGTAAGGAACAAAACCGAGTACGCCGCCCAACAGCGCCAAGGCAATCACCACCCGCAGGCCGTCACCATTGATCTTCTCGGTGAAAGATGCCGAGTCAGCGAAGATCGACTCCGGCTGTGCGATAATAACCGCGAGAAAGACGAACCCGATGGCGTTAATCCCCGTCACGCCGCCGCACAGTCCGTCCAGGCCGTCCATCAGATTTGAGGCGTTGCAGCAGAAGACGACGAGTCCGACGGTGGCGCCGACGCTGGTTACCCAGGTCGTCCAGTCGATGATTCCAAGCGGTATCATCATTCCAAGGCGTGATTCGATTCTGATCGCCACGTTGTTGACCAGAAAGTGCGTGAGCTCCATCCCGATCCCCTGCGAGAGCAGCGCAACTGCCGCCAGGAGCTGGCCGAAGATTTTGACGCGTGGGGACAGGTGCAGGATGTCGTCCCACAACCCAAGAATAAGAATGATGATCGCCGCCAGGATGATCGCCAGGGGCACGCGCAGGCGGTCATCAACCCCCAGCTCGGTCATGTGCATGGGTGTGAATTGCGTGGCCGCCATTCCCCCGAGCCATCCCATGAAGACCGCGACGCCGCCGAGATAGGCGACCGGCTGCGCGTGCAGCTTGCGAACAAGATCGGGCTTATCGACGATCCCGTAATAAATCGCCACCGATCGCAGGATGGGCGTGAAAACAAACGCGATGAGGAACGACGCGTAGAAGCTCCAGATATATGGAGACAGCACCTGGTCGGCGGTGAGGTAGTGCTGCGTAAAGGTGATTGCTTGTGTACTGGGCATAAAAGCACGGTCCGCCAATCCGAACAAAGCCAATCCGCAGGGCGCGGGTAGTCCGTCAAAAATACCCCCCGATCACGGGCACGTCCAACGAGCGATTCATTCCTGCACATAAATCGCAGGTTCGCCGCGTTATAGGACGGCATTACGCGTTTCCTGTGATTTGCGAGTTGGATCCAGGGCTCAATTTTGAGTTGTTGGTCGGTGGCGGATACACTCGCTGGATTGTGATCGATTTCTGTTCAGGAATGATTCGACCATTCAATGGCCGTTGGAACCTCAGTAACTTCGCGCGGCGGTGGCTTGGACGGCAAAACGCTCGTCCTGGGCGCCGCTGACCTTGTCCAACTCATCGGGCAGACCGTCGCGCTAAAAAAACGCGGCAGCTCCTTCATCGGCCTGTGCCCGTTTCACAGCGAAAAGACGCCTTCATTTCATGTTCATCCCGATCGCGGCTACTTCCATTGCTTCGGATGCAAGGCGTCTGGCAACGCGATTGATTTCGTGATGAAGCGGGATCGCCTGGAATTTTTTGAAGCGATGCAAGTGCTGGCGCAGCAGTACAACATCGAACTACCCAAGTCAGGCACCAGCCGCGAGTCGACGGGGCTGCGACAGCTACTACTGGACGCTCATTCGCACGCGACGACCTATTTCGAACAGAATCTCGCTCATCCGTCGCTAGGTAAGCCGGCCCGGGAGTATTTGAAGTCGCGCGGGTTTGAGGATGAAACCATCAAGCGCTTCCGCATCGGCCTGGCGAGCCAATCATGGGACGGGCTGCTGGGTTCGCCTCTAATGACCAAGTTCAGCCCGGAGACGCTTCACCAGGCGGGGCTCGCAAAGGCGCGCGAGGGCGCGACAGGATTTTACGACACGTTCCGCGACCGCATCATCTTCCCAATCCGCGATGAGGCCGGCCGGGTGATCGCGTTTGGCGGGCGGGTGATGCCGGGTTCGGACAATCCCGCCAAGTATCTCAACAGCCCCGAGACACCGTTATTCAGCAAGTCCAAAGTCTGCTTCGGGCTTGATCTCGGCCGGCAGCGCGTCGTCGAGACTAAGACTGTAGCCATCGTGGAAGGTTATACCGATGTCGTGATGGCGCATCAGTTCGGCGCCAGCAATGTGGTCTCTGTCCTGGGCACCGCATTGACCGAGCCGCACGTCGCGTTGCTGCGCCGATTTGCCGACCGCATCGTGCTGCTGTTTGATGGCGACGCCGCGGGGGACTTAGCCGTTGATCGGGCGTTGCAGTTGTTTCTCACCCAACCGATCGAGATTGCCATCGCGACGCTTCCTGGCGGTATGGACCCGGACGAATATCTGTTGAAAAACGGGACCGCCGCGTTCGATGACCTGCTGAAAAATGCCGAGGACGCGCTGTCATTCCAATGGCGGCAGCTGTTCAAGAAGCTGGTCAGCAATGAAAGTGATCTCACCGGCCGATCAAAGGCCATCGAGGCGTATCTCGAACGACTCGCCGCCGCCCGCACAGGCGGACCTGTGGACCCAATCCGGTGGGGCTCGATCCTTGCCCGCGTCAGCAAATTTACGGATATCCCCACTGAGCAGCTCAATCGCCGTTTCCGCGCGCGCAAGCCGCTGGCTTCGCCGCGCGGGGGATTTGATGCAAATCGACCAAAAAATCCTGCTCCGGACGCCCCCCGTATTCCCGGAGCCCGCCAGCAGGCGGAGCGGTGGGTGCTCGGCTGCCTGCTTCACCTTCCCGACGCCTGGCAGTCGGTGCAGCAAGTCATTGACTACACAGAGTTTACGGTTGAGGATATCCGTCCGCTGGCCGAGTGGTACTGGGCTTATCAGCGGAATGAGGGACAACCGCTATTAGCGGAATTGGCGGCATTACTGGACTCAGAATCCTTAAAATCGGTCGCTATAGGATTGGCTAATGAAGTAGAAACGATGAATAATCTGCAGCAGACGCTGGCTGAAGCCGTACAATTCGTGCAGCGGGAAAAGGAACGTTCCGAGAACCAGAAACTCGTGAACGGTTTACGCCGTAGTAATACTGAGCCCCGAAGTGACGACTCTGAAGTCGACGCGCTGCGCCGGCTATCGGAGTCGGCTCGCATTCGTTCAGGCACTTAAAGGCGCGTTTGGTTAAGGGCAAACGGGCAATGGAAACAGGGGCGATGGAAGTTGTTCGCGTGTTCGTTTTTTTGGGAGTTTTGATCGTCTGGTGGCACATATCGGCGCACAAGCGCGAGGATATTTGCGAGAGTCGCACACACTGTCGGGATTGCGATCCTAAGTTGATCCCCCGATTTCAAAAGCTGGCGACCCCGTGAGTGATCCTGGTGTAGATTCGCCTTAGGAAACCTCCAGCACGACAGGAAGTCATGGCAAACGCAGTAGTAGAAAAACCAGTAATGATGCCGACCTCGCCGTTGATCGGATCGGGGTCGCCGGAAGAAGTAGAACGTCGCGTCAACGTGTTGCTCACGATGGGCACCACGCGCGGCTATTTGACCTACGAAGAACTCAATACCAAGCTGCCCGACGAAGTCGTCGCGCCGGATCGGCTCGACAGCCTGTTGATGACCATTGACGAAATGGGCATCAAGCTGATCGATGAGAGCGATATCCACGAGTTTCAGACCAAGCGCGCCGCCCGCGCCGAGAAGGCGGGCGCGGAAAAGCCGGTCGAGAAAGCGATCCCGCAGATCAAGGTGAAGCTCGCGCCGCTGAAGCCCAGCAGCACGATCAAGCCGCCGCCGGAAATTGATCCCGAGATTGCCGCCCAGGGTGAAGACGAAGAGGACGACGACGAAGTCGATCTCGAAGCCCTCGCCAAGGAACTGGCCGAGTCGGGCGCGAAGCGCATCGACGATCCGGTCCGCATGTATTTGACGCAGATGGGCGAAATCCCCCTGCTCACCCGCGAGGAAGAAATCTCGCTGGCGAAGAAGATCGAGATCACCCGTAAGATTTTCCGCAGTAAGGTGCTCGAGAGCGATTACTGTCTTAATGCGGCCGTGGACATCCTGCGCCAGGTTGCGTCCGGCGATCTTCCCTTCGATCGGACGATGAAAATCAGCACCGACGAAGGCATGGCCGACAAGGGCACCATCGGGCTGCGCATTCCGACCAATCTCACCAGCGCGTCGATCATGCTCGACCGCAACCGGGAGGATTGGGACAACATGCGCGCAACCCGTGTGAAGAAAGACGCTGACGAGTTCCGTCTGGCGCTTCGCCGACGTCGCCGCCGTTGTGTAAAGCTGCTTGAAGAGCTTTCGCTGCGGACCAGCAAGGTCGCGCCCCTGATGAAGAAGCTCTCTTCGATCAGCGGCAAAATGGTGGAGCTGGAAGGCCGTATTGAAGACCTTAAGAAGGTCAAAGACCCCGGCGAAGACCTCGAAGTCTGCAAGCAAGAGCTTTCCGGGCTCGAAGATTTGGTTCTGGAGGACGCACAGAATCTGTATAAGCGCGTCGTTCAGATCCGCAAGATTTATTACAAGTACGAAGACGCGAAGCGCAAGTTGTCCGGCGGGAATCTGCGCCTCGTGGTTTCGATCGCCAAGAAATACCGCAACCGCGGGCTGTCGTTCCTCGACATCATCCAGGAAGGCAATACCGGCCTGATGCGGGCGGTGGATAAGTACGAGTACCGCCGCGGCTTCAAGTTCAGCACTTACGCCACGTGGTGGATTCGCCAGGCGATCACCCGCGCCATCGCCGATCATGCCCGCACGATTCGCATCCCCGTGCACATGATCGAAACCATGAGCAAGCTGCGGAATATTTCCAAAGCCCTCATGCAGGAGCTCGGCCGCGAGCCCACCATCGAAGAGATCGCCAAGCGCGCGAAAATGAGCGTTTCCGAGACGCGTCGCGTACTGAAGATTTCGCGTCATCCGATTTCGCTTGACCGTCCTGTCGGCGAGTCGGAAGACAGCTATTTCGG
>JACMML010000124.1 GCA_014379105.1 Phycisphaerae bacterium | reverse complement strand
GAACTCGGTGACCAGCCCGAAGGTGGCGGTGCCGGGATCGAATGATGTCTGCCCGAACGCCAGCGGCGCGACGGATTGCGAAGTGGATCCGGGCGTGTACCAGAGATATTGCTCACTATCGAGGACGCCGGGGATGTAATAGCCCATCCGCACGGCCGGGTCGCTGTCATTGCCGAATACCGCCAGCGGCTTGATCGTCACGTCGCCAGGGCCGGCCTTGACCAGTTGCTGCACGACGACTTCATCATTCGGCTCCGGCGCGACGGTTGGGAATCGGTAATCCTCGACGTTGGTCTGCCCGGTTTTTATCGGCAGGTTGAACAGATTAAAGAGCTTCTGCAACGACGGCTCGAGCGAGCCGCCTTCACCTGCGGTCGGCAGGCCGCGAAGATTCGCAAAGCGCACCGGACGGCGCGGGTCGCTGCTGGCGACCCGCAGAACGGCGGATTTGATATCGAGATTGTCGCCGCTGAACGCCTTGAACCGGATATTCACGTACACGGTTCGGCCGGGGACAATCGAAATCCCATCCGCGGGGAAATCGACAACTTCGAAGTTAAACCGATTCTCGCCGCGGATCGTGATCGCGCCCGGCTTGAGGTCCAGCCGCGCCGCACCAACATTCTTGATGCGGAACTGGTAGATCATGCTCTTGCCGCGGACGGCGTTGAAGTAAGCATTGTTGGGACCAACATTAATGACCGGCCGCGCCGCGGATGCGGTGACGCCGCCGGTATCGCCGATGGTCGCGGGCGCCGCCTTGCGGCCGGGTGATACGATCGACACGCCGCGCAGCTGCACGACAGCGGCGTATGTCCCGCGCGGGTCGTCGGTGGCGATCGCGAGATTGCCGTACTTGGTCGCGGTATCACCGGCTTGGGCGACGAATTTGACGGTGAACGTGTGACTTTCGCCCGGATCAAGCGGTACGTCCGAGCTGGTGATGCCGGTGACGAGGAAGCTGCGGCGATTGACGCCGGTGAGCCGGATCGCGGACATATCGATCGTCAGCCGAGCCTGTCCAGTGTTGGTGATGCTGACGGTCTTGGTCGCGCCGTTTGAATTGCCGGAGGTGGCATACACGACAACGCGCGTCGCGCTTGGCGTCGCCTGGCCGGAGAGTGAGGGGTCGGGCTTGAGGAGTTGGATGCTTCCCTTGCCGTTAATATGATCGACGAGGGAGACCACGTAGATATTGCCGTTACGCGTGTCTTCGACGAGGTCCAGCGGATTCTCAAAACCCGTCATCCCCGATGTGCCGATCTTCTGATCGGAACTTCGGAACGTGCCATCCGATCGCGGTTTGATCGTGACCAGGTCATCACCGCTGCTATAGCGGGCGACGATGAGCGAGCCTTTCAGGCGTCCGCCGAAGGCGTTGGACTTGTATTCAATCACGCCATCTGGAGATTGGTTTTTGCCAAAGCTGAATGCCGCGCCGCGGTAATTGCTGTCTGGCTGTGTTCCATCGGGATACGGAGTGACCTGGAAGTCGTCCTTGCCCGCGGTCGGATCGCCGCCTTGCAGGATGTATTCCCCGCGCGTCGGGTTCGGGTGGCCGTAGTAGCCGCCTTCTTGAATGTCATAGAGATAATCGTCGATCGTCTGCTGCACGTTGGAAATCTGCGTACCCGATCCCTGATTCGGATCGCGCGGCGTATTCCCACCCGCGGCCGATCCATTCGTGGGGACATATAAACGCCCGTTGGTGTGCCACACCATGTCGTAGGCATTGCGAATGCCGGTCGCGTAGTAGCGGAGCGGATTTGTTCCCTTCGTGAAGCTGTAAGGCTTTGACGACGCCGGATCGAGATTGATCGGGCCGTTCTTGCTAAGCCAATCCTCAATGCCGACCTTTGTTCCCGCCGTGCTTAGTTGCAGACGGTATAGCGCGGCCGTCGCGAGTTCTTCGGCGCGATTTCCCCAAGTTCCATCAGCGCGTCCCATTGCGCTGTGACTCGGAATGACGAAATAGAGATTCTTATTCGCGGGATCGAAGCTGATCTGATTGTTGAGGTGATCTTTGACCGATCGCGGGATGTTGACGATCACGTCCTGGTACGATTCCAGGTTATTCGTGAGCCGGCTGATCTTGCCGGTGTAATTCTGTGCCTGGTCCGACTGGCTTGTTCCGAACTTCGCCTGACCGTGGCTGACCCACAGGATCGGCACCGACGACGTGGAACGCGGGTCGAAGGTGATGCCGGTGATGAAACGGGCGCCGCCGTTATTGTCGCGGACGATGGTGTAGGTTTTCAGCCCCGCTAAGGTGCCGTCGGCGTTGATGTTCCAGCGATGAATATGCCCGGTCAGCGTGGCTGCGTAGAGTCGTCCATCCGGGCCGATGGTGATCGCGGAGAACGATCCGTTTTCCTGCTTCGAAGCCACCGTCTGCTTTGTGAACTTAACGTTCGGATCACCCTGATTGTAGAACGTGCCGGTGTGGAACGTGTACGTCGCGGCGGTGAAGGCTGTGTTGGAGATGTCGGTGATTTTTGTCAGATCAGCGCGTTGATTGAACTGCACGACGTAATCGGTGTTGGGCTTGAGCAAGACGGTGGGCTTAATGACCAGCGTATCGCCGCCGCCGGAGGTCTGGGCGTTCCCGGTAGTCACCGCAGTTGGATTGCCAACTTCAAAGATCTGGAATTGACCCTTCTTCAGCGACGTTTCCTTGACCGGGCCCCCGGTTCCGAGTTGGATCGCGAGGTTGATGGCGGTATCGAGATAAGCGGCGCTGGTACCGCCATCGACGACAATCCCCGTGGTGCGCGGCGTTGTCGCCGACGCGGTGACGCCGCCGGTCGCGCCGATCGTGTTGAGCGGTTGATGGCTTAGGCTCGAGGAGAGCAATTGGCGGGATTCGAGGGTTTCGAGGCAGGGTCGTTGGAGCAGAGACATCGTTGATCCTGTTTTGCGAAGAGAAAAAACCATCCACCGGCGACCTTTATCGAAAAGGCGTAGTGGATTTCAAAACCGTCCATCATGTTGGAGCGTAATGGTTTACCGCAATCACGCTCGCACGTGAAGTGAAAACCCGCCTTCACGCGTGCAATTCGCCACTGCGACACCATGCCGCGACGCGCGCCACGCCAATCGCTTGCCGGACGTTGTTCTTCAGCCGGCGTTTATCAGCCATCAGATACCAGCCACCAGACTGGTTCCAAAAGATACACCAATTCAGAAGCATGACGGCAGCGAGCACCTTAAAATTTCAGGCAATCGGGTTCAGATGGGACAAAATCTTGCGTTACGATCTTCACCAGTCGCACAAATAGTAGGCACCCCGTTAAGGCCGGGCGCATCCAGCACAATCGGCGCGCGGGCGCTGCATCAAAATACGCGACCTCTGCCCCTTCGCACGGGGTTTGCATGGTGTAGCGAAGTTCCCCGGTGGTGGACGCGGTAATTTTTGACTTCTCGCATCGTCAGCCGCATTATATCTACCCCATGTTCCAACGGCCGCCAGTCTGGGCGGTGGCCGATGGTTTTCCTGTAACTTTCTGGTTTTTTCGAGCAATCGGAGTATCGCCATATGGCCAACGCCCGCCAAGCAGCCGTCGCTGCAATCGTCGCCACCAAGCACAAGCTGAACTGGATCGACTTTAAGACGACTCACGTCAAAGACCTCTTCGGAATCAACGTTTTCTCAGAAGACGTGCAAAAACAACGGCTGCCCAAGCCCGTTTTCAAGAAACTGCAGGAGACTGTTAAAAAGGGCAAGCCGCTCGATACGACGATCGCCGACGCGGTGGCCTCGGCGATGAAGGACTGGGCGATTGAAAAGGGCGCGACCCACTATACCCATCTTTTCCAGCCTATGACCGGCATCACCGCCGAGAAGCATGACAGCTTCGTGACCCCCACCGGCACCGGCGGGGCATTGGCGGCGTTCAGCGGCAAAGAGCTCAGCCAAGGCGAGCCCGACGCCAGCTCCTTCCCGTCCGGCGGCCTGCGCGCCACCTTCGAAGCGCGCGGCTACACGTTCTGGGACCCGACATCCCCGGCATACATCGTTGAAAACCCCAACGGCGCGACACTGGTCATCCCCACCGCGTTTCTTTCCTGGACCGGCGAAGCGCTGGATAAGAAGACGCCGCTGCTCAAGTCGATGGACGCCGTCGAAAGCCAGGCGCTGCGCATCCTCAAACTGTTCGGTAAAGGCGACGCCAAGGTCATCACGACCGTCGGGCCGGAGCAGGAATATTTCCTGATCGATAAGAACTTCTACTACGCCCGCCCGGACCTGATCGCCACCGGCCGCACACTCTTCGGCGCCCCGCCGCCGAAGGGCCAGGAGCTGGAAGATCAGTATTTCGGTACGATCCCGGACCGCGTTCTGGCGTACATGAGCGATTGCGAAGCCGAACTTTTCAAGCTCGGAATCCCGGTCAAGACGCGCCATAACGAAGTGGCCCCGAGCCAGTACGAGCTCGCGCCGACTTACGAGAGCGCTAATCTCGCGGTAGATCATCAGAACGTGGTGATGGATATTCTCCGCAAGACCGCCGAAAAGTACGGCCTGGTTTGTCTGCTCCACGAAAAGCCGTTCGCCGGCGTCAATGGTTCGGGCAAGCACAACAACTGGTCAATCGGTACCGATAGCGAGAATCTGCTCGATCCGGGCACCAACACGCACGACAACATCCAATTCCTGGTCTTCTGCACCGCCGTCATCCGCGCGGTGAACAAGTATGCCGAGATTCTGCGTCTGTCGATCGCATCGGCGCACAACGATCATCGCCTGGGCGCCAACGAAGCTCCGCCGGCGATTATCTCGATCTTCCTCGGCGATATGCTGACGGACCTGTTCGAGCAGATCGAAAAATCCGGCTCCGCCAAGACCACCCGCAGCGGCGGGATCTTCGACACCGGCGCTTCGGTGCTGCCGCAATTGCCCAAGGATTCCGGCGACCGCAATCGCACGTCGCCGTTCGCGTTTACGGGCAACAAGTTTGAGTTCCGCGCCGTCGGTTCCAGCGCCAATATCGCCGGCCCGAACACGGTGCTCAACACGATCATCGCCGAGTCGCTCGACTACATGGCGACTAAACTCGAAGACGCGACCAAAGGCGGCAAAGACCTCAAGGCGGCCGTCGCGGAGTTGATTCCGCCGATTTACAAGGAGAGCAAGCGCGTGCTGTTCAACGGCAACGGCTACTCCGAAGAATGGCACAAAGAAGCCGAAAAACGCGGTCTGGCGAACCTCAAGAACACGATCGAGGTGCTGCCGGTGATCGTCCGCAAGGACACCGTCGAGCTGTTCACCAAGTACAAGGTGTACAGCGAGCCGGAACTCAAGAGCCGGTTCAATATCCTCAGCGAAGCCTACGTGAAGGCGCTGCAGATCGAAGGCAAGACCGCACTGGGCATGGCCAAGACCATGATCCTGCCGGCCGCGCTGCGGTATCAAGGTGAGATCGCCACGAGCATCGCGGCGGCCAAGAGCGCCGGCGCCGCCAGCCCCGCGGGGATTGAGACCTTGTCTGCCCTTGTCAGCGCCGTGAATGAACTCCAACTCGGCATCAACAAGCTGGATAAGGTTCTTAATCATCACGCCGATGGCGAGCCGTTCGATCACGCAAAGCAGGCCCGGGCTGAGATCTTCCCGGCACTCCTGACCGTGCGTGAAGCGGCCGACAAACTCGAAACCATTGTCGCAGACGATCTGTGGCCATTGCCGACGTATCGCGAGATGCTGTTCATCAAGTAATTACGTTCGCATTTCAGATGACAATTCGAAGAGAGGTCCATGGAAACATGGGCCTCTCTTTTTTTTTGCAAAAAGCCGCACGCAACGCTGACCTATGTCCGAGCTCTGCCTCGGAGCTCCTATTGCCATATTGCAAATCGAGCCAATATTTGTCAGCGCCGCCAGAGCTGGTGAATGTATATAATCTCCCGGCGTCGCCGCACCGCGTGGCGATGACCGGAAATCACTCGCTTTCACAAAGGCATCATCATGGCAGGCCACGTTTTCAAGATTCTCGAACTCACCGGAACGTCATCCAAATCGGTCGAAGACGCCGTACAGACCGCGATCTCGATCGCGTCTAAGACCGTCCGCAACATGTCCTGGTTTCAGATCGCCGAGACGCGCGGGCATATCATCGACGGCAAAGTCTCCGAGTGGCAGGTGACTGTAAAGATTGGATTTAAGATCGAATCCAAGGACAGCTAGGACTCGCGAATGAAAAACGGGCCAAGAAAAAACGTCGCCGGCCACGCGACGAGGGGTCTT
>JACMML010000123.1 GCA_014379105.1 Phycisphaerae bacterium | reverse complement strand
GCTCGACGCGCGCAACTATTTGCGAACCGCTTCGAAGCATCGGGCTGGCGACAGTTGATGCGGCACAACATCAATGGCACGGAAAATGCTCACGCTTTATCAATGCACTGCATGCCGTTGTCATATAGCCAAATCAATTTCGTCAATCGCGAGGAGTAAAACATGGTACCTCCTGTCGGAGAAACCCAATCGTTCGGCGCAACAAAAACCACCAGACGCGGTTCTCGAAAAACGATATCGCGAGGAGTGCTGGCGGCGAGTTTGCTCGCGGCTGCGACCCAGCTGGCATACGGCGCCGCCGAATTCAAGCTCGGCGACGATGCATCGCTTTCCATTGGATTTGGACTGCGCACCAGCTTTACGACCAAGGAAGACGCCGCACCCAATGGCACCTCCTGGTCCAACGACTTCGCCGTCGAGAACGCGCGGCTTTATCTAAACGGCAGTTACGGCAAATACCTCAAGGCGACCCTCAATACCGAACGCACCGGAGGTGCGGCCAACACCGGCGGCGACTCGGTTCGCATCATGGACGCGATCGCCCAGTTCGAACTCAACCCCGTCTTCAATGTATGGCTCGGGCGCATGCTGCCACCCAGCGATCGCGCGAATCTCGATGGTCCCTTTTATCTCATGGCCTGGTCTTATCCCGGCGTTGTCTCCAACTATCCCCAGCTCGCCGTCGGCCGCGATAACGGCGCCCTGATATGGGGCAAACCGTTCGATGGCAAGTTGGTTTACTCGGTGGGCGTCTTCAACGGCCACAACCGTGCAGCCGGCTTGTCGAACGATAGCAACAAGCTGCTGTTCGCCGGCAGGCTCGCCGTCAACTTCTGGGATGCGGAGCCGGCGCCCGCGTACTACACCGGCAGCACCTACTTTGGTGCCAAGGACATTCTTACCGTTGCCCTGGTCGGACAACACCAGTCCAACGGCGTAGGCACGGCGGCGTCGCGCGGCGATCTGAACATCTGGAGCGTGGACGCGCTGTTCGAGAAGAAGCTCGCGGGCGGTCTCGTTCCTACGATCGAGGGCGCCTACTATAACTACGATCTCGACGGCAAACTCGACTGCGGTTCCGGTGAGCCGGGCTCTCCTTCCTGCCTGGGCGCCACCGACAATGTCGGCGGACAGGTCGATGGTCACGCGTATATGGTGAGCGGAGCTTTACTGTTCCCGACCAAGGTGGGCTGGGGCCAGTTCCAGCCGTTCGTGCGCTTTCAGAAGTTCGAGCGTGACGTGAGCGGAACCACCAACAAGGCAACAGACTTCGGCGTGAACTACATCATCAAGGGGCAGAACGCCAAAATCAGCGCCGTGTACACGCGGTTCGACGATTCGCGGCGTGCCCCAACGACCCAGAAACAGGACCAGTTCCTGCTCGGCGTGCAGCTGCAGTATTGATGTAGGCATCGAGCAAACGCACGAACCCTGCATTCTGGCGACGCCCCATGCAATACGTCGTGAAGCGGGATTCGTGCGGCAGCACCGCAGCCGGGGGTGAGCACATGGGTGGCCGGATAGTCGATGCGGAACCAGAACCAATCTCGATCGAGATCGGCCTTACGGCGCTCATCATCATCGATATGCAGCGCGATTTTCTCGAGCCGGGCGGCTTCGGCGAATCCTTGGGTAACGATG
>JACMML010000122.1 GCA_014379105.1 Phycisphaerae bacterium | reverse complement strand
CTTCCGATCGTTTCCTCGCTGGCGCAGCTGGCCAACAGGAACGATTGAGCGCCCAGCGGGCCGAAGCTGTAGTTGATTCCCTCGGTGCCGTAGAACATGCCCATCATCGCCTCGGCCTGCATGGCGTTGGGGTCATCCTGGTTGGTCTGCATGTCGAGCTTCCAACTCGTCAGCGTGACGCCTTCAACCGTTTTGGCCGGGCTGGACGTATTGAGCTTCGGCGCGGTGCGGCCTTGCGGCATCTCTATCGCGCCGAGCAGGGAGGTGGTCATATCGGAGGTGGCGCTCATCAGCTTCTGATATTGAGCGGCATCGCCGTCGTAGATCGTCACCTGCTGAAACAGGGCGTCCTGCTGAATCTTGGCCGGCACCGGCATTCCGAAAACCGCGCCGCGCGTGGAGCGGACGGTGGCGCTCAATGCGGCGGCGAATTCGCGGGACTTTTCCTGTCCCTGGATCTTGTTCAGCTCTTCAACGATCGGCTTGGTGATGTCATCAAACACCGTCGCCACCGAAGTGGGATCGGTCGCCATTCCGCCGTAGTAGAGATATTTGGTGGCGGGCAGTCCGGTCGTGAGCGCTTTGTCGGTGTTCTTGAGCCCGGTCGCGAATTTCCCGATATAGCTGTCGGGTTTGAACTGGGCTTCGACAGTTGCATTGATGCCGGCGTCGGAGATGTTCACGCCGATCGTGGCGGCCTCACCGTCACGGAGGCCGGCGCGGGCGATGTTGATCAGTTGCGTGAATCCGACGCGCAACAGCGGCTTCCATTTGGCCGGGATCTCGTCTTCGCGATCGATCTCGACGAGCCCCTCTGTGAACGCCTTTTCCAGCTCAGGCTGAACTTCGGGCGTGATGGATGCGAAATTGGCGTACAGCAGGAAATCCTGCTTCGCCGCTTCCTTCGCTGGGAGCCCGGCGAGCTTCAGCGTGGCGGTGGGCTTGGCTTCAACCAGCGCCTTGATCGGGCTGATCGCGGCGTAACCGCCCCAGTCCGAGACGTAGCTGTTACGCCGGCCGCCCGCGATGCGAGCGACTGTCGTATTGCCCTCAGTGGTTGCGCCGGCGAAATTCGAAATAAACTCGGCGTAATTGCTGACCGGCACGAGCACGATCATCCCCGGCTCGCGGCCGTCCCCGCGCTTGGGTGAGAACATGACAAACGCCGCCTCGCCGGCGTCGTTGATCCCTTTCTCGACCTTGGCGGATGTCTTTGCCCAGCCAAGCGGGTTTTGGATCGGTGCCACAAAGGCGTCGATGCCGAAGTCCTTAGCCAGCTTGGCGATCTTGGTGCTGGTTTGCTGAACATTAGCGACCTTAATCGCCATCAATGCGTCGGCTGGAACATGCTCCAGCACATCCGCGTGTGCGATGCGAACGGCCAGCAGCGCGACCGCGGCCGCGAGAATTTGACGAGACTTCAACATTTTAAGACTCCCTCGATGAAAATAGTTCTGGAAACGTTCGCGAAACGCTATCACACGCCCCAGTTATGGTCAACGAAGACTGCGTCTGGACGCTCCCGAATGTGATCATTTGGGATATGGCGTCGATGTGGCAATTTCACTTGCGACGATGGCGCTGCGAGACTGTACAATGCGGCACCGTGAAATTACGCGTGCATAGCCCCAACCCTGAGAACGGCCCGCGATCGATCGGCGCTGTGAAGGTATTGCGCATCAGTGTGACCGATCGCTGCAACTATCGCTGCGTCTACTGCATGCCGGCGGACGGGGTCGCGTGGCTGCCAAAAGATGAGTTGCTGACATTCGAAGAGATCGCCGCAGTCGCCGGCGCGGCATCGCGGATTCATGGGATCCGCCGGTTCAAGCTCACCGGCGGCGAGCCGACGCTCCGGCGCGGAATTGTCGATTTGGTCTATCTGCTCAGCCGCACCGGCGCGGTGGATGATCTGTCACTGACCACCAATGGTCAGCTTCTCCCCGATCTGGCCCGCCCGCTACGGGAGGCGGGCCTCGATCGCATCACCGTTAGCCTCGACAGCCTGCGGCCGGACCGGTTCCTAAAGATCACCCGCACCGGCGATCTTGCGACTGTGCTGCGCGGCATCGATCGGGCGGTGGATGCGGGAATTGATTCGATCAAGATCAATTGTGTCGTCATGCGCGGCGTGAATGACGACGAGGCGGCGGATTTCGCGAGGCTCACCTTGGATCGACCCGTTACCGTTCGATTCATCGAATACATGCCGCTGGGCGAAAGCGCCGTGGCGGTTGATGAGATTGGACCGCGCGGCGGATGCGGCGCGCAGCAGCGCGGGGATGTGTTCGTCGCCGAGGATGAAATCCGCTCACGGATCGAAGGGGAGATGGGGGAACTGGAACCGGTAGACCGCGCCACCGAATCCGGCGTCGGTCCGGCCGTCGTTTACCGCGTTCCCGGCGCGGTGGGGCGCGTGGGGTTCATCAGCGCGATGAGCAAGCCATTCTGCTCCACGTGCAACCGCCTGCGTCTGACCGCAACCGGCGTGCTCCGATCATGTCTTTTCGAAGGCGGCGAAGTCGATATCAAACCGATCCTGCGCGGTCACAGTCCGGGCGCGGCTGACGACGTCGCAGATCAACTCGCACAGGCGATGGTCGATTGTGTGCGTTTGAAGCCCGAGACGCACTCGTATCACGGCAACGAGCAAATGAGCCGCATCGGCGGGTAGTTGAGCGCCGGGCGGTATTACATTTCCTGAAGGATCGCATAGCCGACAAAGATCAGGATCCCCAGTGTGAAGATCGTTCCCATCACTATGCCAAAAACAGCCCGGCCCATACCGTGTTTGTTCGGATCGCGGCGCATCTCGCGAATGGCTAGGATTCCGAAGATCAATGCAAATGGCGCGAAAATGATCAACACCGAGAGCAGCCCCGCATAGCCGGCGGCGATTGCCCAGCCGGAGCGTCCGACGGGGATAAGCATTCGCATGCCGGGGCTGGCGCCTAAATCCGGCGCGACCGGGGCCGCATATTCCACCGTCGGGGGCAACGGCGGCGGTTCACCTGCGGAATGTGTAGCGAATAGATCAGGGACCGATGCCGCCCGAACCCACGCGGGCGCGCCGGTGGTCCACACCCGATCCTCCGGCGACAGTTTTCCCGCGCGCGCGTCCGCTTGCAGCGTCGCGAACGGCACCGGTCCGACCGGCGTCTGGCCGCGGGCGATGTACCATTGGGCTTGGGGATCGGTGTTCATAAACCAGTCATTTCTTGATGACCAAAGTGCTGGCCATGATGTCATGGAGTCCCTGGCGCTGCTGCGTCCAGAAGACCATCAGGTAGCCGATGAAGCAGATGATCGCGGAGATATAACTAGCAAAATGTCGTCCCGTCGCGCGTCCAAACGAGATGCGATTTCCGTTCATGTCGGTCACAACCAAACCGCAGGCCATTTTTCCAAGCGATCCCTGGGTTTTTGAAGACTCCATCAACCCGAAGTAAAGCCAGCCGGTTACAATGTTTGCGAGTTGACTTCCCACAGCCATCATCACTTGCCCCGAAGAATTACCTGTAAGCGTCGCGCTGCCCATCAACTCGATGACGGTGCCCAAAATCCCGCCGGCGACAGTAGTCACAATGCCATCGATTATCGCCGACAACAACCGCCACCAGAAGTTTGCATAGACCGCGATGGGGGCGCCAGGCACTCCGGCCGTCTGGATGCCGATTGCAGTAGCGTATCCGAGCGGAAACTGCGAAACGGAAAACGACCTTTGGAGCGACGAAATCGCGAGCCAATCGCCCATTCCCTCGGTCCATGCGAGTTCGGACGCGGCGACCTGTCCCGAGTTGATCAACTGCTGAAGCTGCGGCCGCGACACGGGTCCCTGGCGCTGGCCGAGCCTCGTGTAGTACCATTGGGTTGAGTCCTCGGGCGATGAAACCTCGTGCGATGGTGCAGCTTGCGGTGATTGCGCCATCGGAGTGACGGGCACCTGCAAATCCGCCAGCGAAGAAACCGGTTGCCAGTCGCCCATCCCCTCGGTCCACGCAAGATCACCGGGCGCAACGTCGTGGCGGGACAAGCGCGATTGCAGTTCTGACTGCGAGACCGGACCGAACTGCTCGCCATCCCTGGAATAATACCATTGCTTTTCTGTTGCCTGCGTCATGCCGAAGTGCCTTGGAAAAAAGGTTGCGGCGCAGGGTAGACGATGAATCAAATCGCGCCAACTGCATCGCGATCCCATGACAAGCGGATCGGCGTTCGTACAATCCTCCGCTAGTTCATGGCCAAACCGCGTAACGATCGTGCTGACCGGGTGCAATACATTGCACTGCGGCTGGCGCACATGATGATGCAGTGCTGGCCGGTGCAGTTGAATCTGCGGGTGGCTCAGGTGCTGGGGGATCTGATGTTCCGCGTGGATGCCAAGCATCGAAAGCGCGCGATCGGCAACATCACTCGTTCATTTCCCGCGATGCCCGCGGCCAGGGTTCGAAGGCTCGCGCGAGAGAGCATGCGACAGACGATCATGCTGTTCGTCGAAGTGCTCTTCACGACGCGGCTGGTGCGCATCGACACGTTTACCCGGCATGTGCGACTGGGCGATTTCAAAACCACGCTCGAACTGCTGATGGCCAGGCACCGCGGGCTGATCATGCTGACCGGCCATTACGGCAATTGGGAGATACTTGGGTACGCGCTGGCGACGATGGGCTTTCCCACCGTCGCGGTAGCGCGGCCATTGGATAACCCGTATATCAATGAATGGCTTCTGGGCGTGCGTGAGAAAAAAGGGCAGCGCATCGTCGATAAAAAAGGCGCCACCGACGACATCATCCGCACGCTTGAGGCTCATGGAACCGTCGGATTCATCGCGGATCAGAATGCCGGTCCTAAAGGGCTATTCGTCGACTTCTTCGGCCGGCGTGCCAGCACGTATAAGTCCATTGGTCTACTGGCGATGCGATACGAGGTGCCGGTCATCATCGGATACGCACGGCGAGTAGGGACGAAATTCGCGTTCGAGATCGGCACGCAGGACATCATCTACCCGGATGACTGGAAGGACCAGGATCAACCGCTGCACTACATCACGCAGCGTTATACCAAGGCAATAGAAGACTTCGTCTCCGCCGAGCCGGGGCAATATCTGTGGGTGCACCGGCGATGGAAGTCGCGCCCAAAGGGGGAATCGCCGGAGGCGTTTGATTGAGAGGAAAGTGACGAGTGACGAGTGATGAGTGGGGAGTGATGAGTAATGAGTAATGCGTAACAAGTAGCGGGAAACTCTGCACGGCTTTGGCCTCGTCACTTCTCACTTTTCACTCATCACTAATCTCTAGTCGCTCTTTCCGCTTAAATCATTACTCGTTACCCCCCACTATCAAACAATCAGGCCGAGCGTCCGATGACGAGCGGCCTGCGTGTTTACATCTTTGCGACT
>JACMML010000121.1 GCA_014379105.1 Phycisphaerae bacterium | reverse complement strand
GCTTGTCGAACGCCGCCTGGCGGGTGAAGTGATTATTATTCGGCGTAAGGTCAAACAGCAGCGGCCGGTGCTCGAAACCGAGCTGGTCCTTGGCGACGCCGCAGAGATACAGCAGCGTCGCGGCGCAGTGCAGCGAAGCGGTGGTGCTGTTCCAGGTTGACCAGAGCAATGCCTGCTTGACCTGGTCCGTCGGGTACCGCTGGGCCATCAACAATGCCTTGGTCAAACCTGCGCCGTCGCCGGCGAGCTTGCGGATCTCGCGACAGAGGCGCTGCTCGATATCAGGCATCTCACCGGCCCGGTGCAGCTCTTCCATCGCGACAAGGCGATTATCAGGCGACTCCGGATCGTCTGCTGATTTCCGCACGCTCTGGCGAGCGCGCTCGTCACCGATCGCGGCGAGCGCTTCGATCTCACGCCATGTCTGATCGCGCCCGAGCAGGACCGTCACAATGGTCTTCAGATCGTCCGGCGACATTTCCTTCAACGCTGATAGATCGAACCCGATTCCGTCATGCCATTTGTCGAAATCCATCACCATGCTGTCGATGAATCGCTTGTACGCGCCGTCCGCCATCGGAGTAATCCTCTGTAGGCCATTTTGGATTCCGCCGCTGTTCACTAAGATCAAACCTGTAACACCGGCACTATTCCATATTATCGTCGACGGACAAATGTTTATCGATAGGTCCAAACTTCTGGCTCGATGCCTCAATGACACTGATTTCACGCGTCATATGCTCAGCGCCTTTATCGAGATCGCGCCGACGACAATGCATGCGCTTCGCGAAGCGATCGCTACGGGGCAGACGTCTGACGCACAGCGCCACGCCCACACGCTCAAGGGATCGGCCGCGAATCTGGCGATGCCGACGCTGGAAAAGCTCGCCCGCGAGATGGAACACCTCATCGGCGGCGATACGGATGAGGCGGCGCGAAAACTATCGGAAGTCGAAGATCATTTCGATCTCTGCGTCAACGACGCCGAGCGATATCGAAACGAGTTGTGAACAGCCGGCTGATCCCGCGCATTCAAACGCGCGCCGGCCAACGGAAGATCGTTTCAACAACGATCTCCGGGTGCAGGCTGCGATGCACCGGGCAAGTATGCGCCGCGTTTTCCAGCTTCTGTTTTTGAACATCGCTCACCTCGGCGGTGAGATCAAATATCACAGTGAGCTTTGCCACCCGCCGGGGGGGCGTGGCGGTCATTTCCTTCTGCACTTTGACGCGTGAGCCTTTGAGCTCGATCGCTTCCCGCTGGGCCACGATCCCCATGATCGTCAACATGCAGGCCCCCAGCGAGGTCGCGAGCAGATCGCTGGGTGAAAACGCCTCACCAAGCCCCATGTTATCCTTCGGTGCGTCGGTCGTGACGACCGCCCCGCTCGGCCCGTGGACGGCGCGCGTGTGCAGTGCGCCTTCATACTCAATATCGATCTCTACCATGATGTTCACCTCGTCGCGCGGAAATCGGGTTGTTCCATCAACCAAAGCGGCAATTTACCTCACGATCGCAAGACCCGCCATCGGCGAGTGATCCGGCGCGGATCCTCCTCATAACGATGATCCGCACAAGGTGAGTCATCTTGCCGCTGTGGTGAGTAAATGGGGGATTTACTCATCGCCGGATAAAGTTTTTTCTTTTTCGGACGTGAAACGTCTTGATCTGTGGCCGTCGTCGGGGCTAATACTGAGCCCTCGCTCGACCCGGCGTCGTAGCGAGCAAGTTTTGTCAGGCAGGTTCCCGCCATGGGCATTGCGTCCTTACGAGCAATGCGGGAGTCATTTGTACGCCAGCCCTTTGATTCTCGTGTTTGAATCACGTGTGTATTGAACCTATCGGCCAGCCGGTCTCACCGGGCCGCGGGTTTGGAAGGAAGACATCATGGTGCCACTCGGCCGACCTCTGGCGGCAGCGTCCGCGTTGCTGCACCGAATTCGTCACCCGCGCATCACCCGCGCGATCAACGCTGCCGCTGGCGCTGTCGTCGATTCACTCGAAAATAGAATGCTTCTGACCGGCGCCGCCGTCGAGGCCGGCGAACTGATGGTTGTCGGCTCGCGCACACGTGCAAACGTCATCACGGTTGATCTCTCCAGCGACGGCAAAAAGTACGCCGTCCGCATCAACAAGATTCGTAAAACCTTCGCCGCATCAAATATACGCGCCCTCACGATCGTCGGCGGACGCCTCGGCGATTCGATCACGATGGGCAAGAGCATCAAGCTCGGGGCATCCATCTATCCCGGCGGCGGAAACGATTTCACCGTCGGCGGAAGCGGGAATGATCAGATATTTGAAATCAGCGGGAACAATCGCATCAACGCGGGCGCGGGAAATGATTTCATCGACGGCGGCATCGGTAACGACACCGTGCACGGCGATGCCGGGGACGACGTCTTCATCGGCAATGCCGGTTCGGATCGCAGCTTCGGCGACCGAGGCAATGACTACTTCGACGGCGCTGATGGCCGCAACATCGCCGATGGTGGTTCGGGCACGGACAAAGCCGTCCGCGCGGCGTCCTACACCAGCGTCGAGTCATACCCCGGCCTGCGGTCTACAATTCCCGCCGCATCGGCGACATATAAATTAAGCGGCAGCGTGCTTACCCTCACTGGGTCGTCCACACAGAAAAACGTCATGCGCGCCTGGGTCAATGCGGCCAACACGTACGTCTATGTCACGACCGGAACGGCCACGCAGACCTACAAGCGCAGCACGCTTACGCAAATCAAATTCGTTGGCGGCTCGCTGGATGACTTGGTCTCAACGCCGGGTTTGCATGTCCCGATCAATGTCGATGCCGGCGCGGGCAACGACACCGTCTATTGCGGAATCGGAAACGACACGATCCTTGGCGGCGCGGGTGAAGATTCACTCGCCGGCAGCGGCGGGAATGATTCCATCAGTGCCGGTGCCGGGAACGATCGCCTCAGCGGCGACGCCGGCCGCGATTCACTCGACGGCGGCACCGGGAATGATTACGGCATCGGTGGAAGTGATTTTGACGTCCAGACCGGTGTGGAAACACGGATGACGATCGAAGGAACCCTCACTCCCGGTACCGGCGGCAGCACGGGCAGCGGTGGTGGCGGCGATGGTGATAGTGGCGGAACCGGTGGAACAGGCGGTACTGGCGGCGCCGGCGGCGGGATCATCGGTTCGGGCGTGCCCACCGATGCCAACGCGCCAAAGCCCACACCACGCATCAACGCGATTCGAACCACCATCAACGCCGGGCAGACCATATTCGTCCATGGCACCAATTCGCTCACTGGCGCGGGCTCGCCCATCACCGCGCGCTTCGAGTGGGATTTCGGCGACGCCAGCGGAAAATACAATAAGCTCGTTGGCTTCAACGCCGCTCACACCTACGCAACGCCGGGCACGTATTCGGTGAAGCTCCGGGTCATCAACGAACTGCGCGGTGCGGCCGAGACGTCGATCACGATCAACGTGCAAGCTGCGAACCGCCGGGCGATTTATGTGTCGGCCGCGGGGAACGATTCGAGCAATGGCGCATCGGAGGGAAGCGCGGTTCGCACATGGAGCCGTGCTTCAGCGTTGATCGGTAAGCAGAGCAATGTCGAGATCCTTTTCCGCCGTGGTGATTCGTTTGATGTGAAGCAGGTTCTGGTGCTCGGCGGCGACAACATCCGCATCGGCGCGTTCGGCTCGGGCAACAAGCCGATTCTGAAGTGGGCAGGTGGTCGCAACCAGGGTCAGATCATCCGCATCGATTACAGCGCAAAATCGACAATGGTGGAGAACATCACCTTCGATAGCATTTTCAACGGCCCGAACTTCAACCACGACGGCATGCCCTTCGCTGTTAAAGTCGATGGCACGTCTAACTCGGTGAAGGGCTGCACGTTCCTGAATGTCGCGTTCGCGGTGCAGACCAACGCCCACCCGGAAGGCGTACTCGTTCAGGATTGCGACGCGCCGAGCCCGTACGCATTGCGTGATTATCTGGTCTGGGGACAAGGCAGCGATTTTGTGCTGTTGGGCAATCAAGTCGCAAACGTCACCAACGAGCACGCCGTGCGAATCTTCGGCGTGGAGAGGCTTCTGATTGCGTACGGCGATTACGGGAATGCCCAGAACTACTCGTGGGAGCCATCGAAGAATGCGCTGAATCTACAGAGCGCCAATTACGTTGAAATCTATGGCGTCACCGTCCGCAATAACTGGCAGGTCGGCCCGCTGGGGGATGGCGACGGATTGCCGTGGAAAAACGCGCGGCTGAACAATGTCGTGATTGAGAATTGCCGGACAATCGGCGTGAAGCTGCGCGTCGTCCATGGCGCACAGAACATCATGATCCGCAACAATCTGCTGAACAACGACGGCGATTCGGCGATCAATGTCGATGCCTACAACCCGACCTACGGCCGCGGTGTGGTGAATCTCAACATCATCAATAACACCGGCATCAACAACAGCACCAAAGGCCGGTTCCTGTACGTCGGTGGAGCGGTATCCGGCATCAACCTCGTCAACAACCTGTACAAGGCCGACAAACTGCTCGTCGGCGAGTACGCCGCCGGCGGCGTTTACGTAAACGGGCCCAACATGGGCAGCTTCCGCACGATCAGCAACAATGTCTGGCCGGTGCCGACGGTAAGTAAGTGGATCCTTGAAAACGCCCAAGGCGGGACGGGCATTCACATCATCGGGTCCAATCTGATCTCCAATTATTTCAATATCAGCGAATGGAACGCGTTGTCCCAGGTGGGAACTGACCTGCAGCAGGATTCGCCGTTAACGGGCACGCTCGCACCAACGGCGGCTGCGGTCGCGGCGACAGGCGGGGCAAAATACGCCGGCGTCTTCACTGACTATTACGGCAACGCCCGCCCGCTCAATAGCGCATGGTCGATCGGCGCGGTGGACGCGTAAGGATCGTCGGCGTTCCAGAGTTTCTTTTACGTTATTCTGTAACGTCAGCGCCACGAGATTATCTCATCAAAAACGTCAGGGCCCGCCGACTACTCGGCGGGCCCTGACAATTCATAGCGACTGATCAACTCAATTCGGTCAGTCTTCAAAATCCGGCAGCTCGTCCAGATCGCGACGGCTGCGCGGGCGGCTGACCGGGGCGTGGTCGACCGGTTCGTCGTCCACCAGGTGCTTGTCGGCCGAGCCGGTCTTGACCACGGGCGGGATCGGCGGCGGTACCCGCCGGGGAGCCTGCTGCCTGGCCGGACGGCTATTGCCCGGCGAATCGTCATTCAGATGCGCGTTCCGCGCCGGCCGCTGATGGGGCTCAGCGGCTGGCGGGGATGATCGCTCATTGCCGGAGCGCACATTTCCGGATCGTTCATTACCCGGCGATGCGTCCGACTCGTCGCGACCGTTTTCGTCGCGCCGGTCTTCGTCGCGCCCGTTTCCATCGCGACCGCTCTGGCCGTGGGGATTTTCTTTGCGCGCGATCTCCGCGAGCCGCGCCGCTTCCAAAGCGGCGGCTTCGCGATCAAGCTCCTCATCATCGGGCAGCCCGGTGCGGTCAAAGGTTTGCTTGGGCCCGGTGCCCCCGCCGCCGCTTTGCCCGCG
>JACMML010000120.1 GCA_014379105.1 Phycisphaerae bacterium | reverse complement strand
TCAATTCCCTCAGCAATGACCGAAGCGCCTTGCTGATGTGACGCTGAGATGATCCGGTCCATCTGCATGCGACCTTCGGATGTCGCCTCGGCCGCTAAAACGAATTCGCGATCGAGTTTCACAAAGTCAGGCTTCAGCGAAGTGATGTAGTCAATGCCGCTAAAGCCAGCGCCCATATCGTCAATGGCCGTGCCAACGCCGCGCGTGCGGTAGTAGTCGAGAATGTGGCGAAGGTGATCCATGTCCGGAATCTTCTCGGTTTCCACCACTTCGAACACCAAGCGCGACATCGGCAAATTGCACCGCTCAGCGGCCTCCATGGTGGTGCGGAGGCAGATGGCTGGGTCGTAGATGGTATTGGGAAGAAAATTGATGAAGACTTTCGCATTGATCGGCAAGTGTTCGCTGGCGCCGAAGATGGCCGTCTGTCGTGCGCGTTGATCGAGCTGGTGTTGCAGTTTCAGCTTTTCGCACGCATTGATGATGTGCCCGGCGCCGAGGATCTTTTGGGTCCTCGGATTTCGAGCGCGAAGCAAAGCCTCCTGAGCAAACACTTCTCCGGTTCGGGCGTGGACGATGGGATGGAACACGCTAAAGAGCCACCCGTCGTTCAATGCCTCGCGGATCCACTCATGTTCGAGATTACGTAGCAACTCCGACAAAGGCCTGGCGACCAACAGCGCGCTCATGATCTGATCTGAGTTCGCCAGCCCGCCCGGCACATATGAAGCCGAAACGCAGGCCTGCGTGACTGGAGAGAGGCGGCTTTTGAACAGCGTTTCGATCTCCGGCAGCCGGTCTCTCACATTGGGCACGATGAACAGCGGGCCAGTCGTCGAAAATTCGAAACCACCGGCGCCGAGTACCTGCCGCAATGTATTACTTGCATCTGCGTCTTGTGGACCGAGTAATAAAACGGAGGAAGCGTTCCCTGGGGTCGAAGGTACGGATTCGCACCGCAGGCAGCCAGTCGGCGAGGGCGCGCACTGCGTCTTGCAGGCTGAAGCGATCGAGGCAGTGGCGAGGCTCGATTGGACATGCCGATGGTGCATCACGCGGTTTCGTCCGGCGGCTTTCGCGGCGTAAAGCGCCATGTCCGCCTGATCCAGAAGCACGCGTCCGACTTCGTCGCCACCGATGAGCGTGCTCACACCCACACTCACGGAGATGGAACGTTCGGCGGTGCTGATCGACTCAACGCGTTGTCGTATGCGTTCGGCCAGAGCGAGCGCAGGGTCGGCCTCGCTGTCCGACATCAACACGGCAAATTCCTCGCCGCCATATCGCACGACGATGTCCGATTTTCGCGCGACCGCGCGGAGCGCGTCCGCCACTTTCTGAAGGACGCGGTCACCTGCAGGGTGGCCGAATGCGTCGTTGAAATACTTGAAATGGTCGACGTCGATCATCAGGAGAGAAATCGCCTTCGCATCAGCGATAATCTTTCCGAGTTGCTCGTGAAAGTAGCGATGGTTAAACGCGCCTGTGAGGCCATCGGTCGTCGCCAGCGCCTGGAGTTGGGCATTTGTC
>JACMML010000119.1 GCA_014379105.1 Phycisphaerae bacterium | reverse complement strand
TGTGTTTAAAGGATGATTTTTTTGGTAGATGCGTAGCGACATAAATCTGTGAAAGGCGTCGAGTCGGCAAGTCGGCGAGTCGTGGCAATCATCCACGACTCACCGAGTAGCCGACTTGCCGAGAGATGTGAATTTACTCGCCATCAAAATGCTCGTCGGTGATCGTGCCAAGTATCTCGGCATCGTCTCGGGGCTCACTTTCGCGGCCCTGTTGATCGTGCAGCAGATGGGAATCTTTTGCGGATTCCTGGCGATGACCTACAGCGCTGCCAATCGCATCCCGCAGGCGCAGATATGGGTGGCAGACCCCGACGTCCGCTTTATCGGCGACAGCCGTCCGATGCTGGATGCGTCGCTGTTGCGCGTGCGCAGCGTGCCGGGCGTCGCCTGGGCGGTCCCCTATTACACCGGCATGATCCGCGTGCGCCTCCCCGACGGCCGCGGCGAATCGTGCGTCCTTACCGGCATCGACGATTCCAGCCTCATCGGCGCACCGCCGGAAATGATCGAAGGAACAATCGAAGACCTGCGCGCTTCCGACGGTGTGATCATCGACAAACGCACCGCGTCGGAAGTCTTCGCGGTCCACCTCACCGATGACCCGGACGGCCCGTCGCGCCCGATCCGCGTGGGCGAGGTGATTGAAATTAACGACCAGCGCGCCCGCGTCGTCGGCATCTGCAAGACGCTTCTTCAGATACAGGGAGAGGCCACCGTCTTCACGACCTTCACCCGCGCGATCAAATACGCGCCCTTCGAGCGCCGCCAGCTCACGTACATTCTCGCAGCCACGATCGACGGGGTTGCCGTGCCGGAAGTCTGCGCCAGGATCGAGCAATCGACGCGGCTGGCGGCGTTCACGCCGGAAGAATTTCGCGACAAGACTTACAATTTCTTTGTCTATAAAGGCGGCTTCGGCGTCTTCTTCGGCATCACCGTGCTGTTCGGCGTCATCATCGGCGTCGGAATCGCCGGACAGATGTTCTACAGCTTCGTCCACGACAATCTGCGCTATTTCGCAACCTTAAAAGCCATGGGCGCCGGCTCCTGGCGCCTGGTGGGCATGGTCGTGTTGCAAGCCACCGTCGCCGGGCTGATGGGCTGGGCGCTGGGCCTCGGACTGGCGGCGCTATTCGGGTACGCGGTGAAAGACAGCGACCAGATCGTCTTCGTCATCCCCCCGGCGCTGCTCGTCGGCTCGGCCGGGCTGATGCTGACGATCAGCTGGCTGAGCGCGATGCTGAGCATAAGAACAGTCATCCGGCTCGACCCCGGCGTCGTTTTCAAATAGCGGCGAATGCGGAATTGGCCACAGAGGCACAGAGATTGAGAGATCAACTATGAAGGTCATTGATCCTGCGTATGTCGGTGAGGATGAAGAGCCGGATCCGAAATTGAACGAACTTACGAATCGAATCATTGGTGTGCTGATTGAAGTACATAAGGCGCTTGGCCCGGGATATTTAGAGTCATATTACGAGCGGGCAGTAGAGATCGAATTCATTGCGCGGGGATTACGCTACTCGCGGCAGCATTCATTCGGTGTGATGTATAAAGGCGAAGTCATCGGTGAAGGAAGACTTGATTTTCTTGTCGAGGACACAGTGATACTTGAAATGAAACATGTTGAAAGTATCGGGAGCGCACATGTTGCGACGATGATTTCATATTTAAAGGCCAATAAAAAACCACTTGGAATTATCGCGAATTTTAACGTAAAGCTCTTAAAAGATGGATTGCGAAGAATCGCCAATTAGCTCTCTGTGTCTCCGTGCCTCTGTGGCCAATTTTTCTTCGGATCAAACTATGACACAAACAGCCACCATGATTTCATACAAAAAAGCAAACAAACAATCGCTCAGGATAAGCGCCAACTTCAACGTAAGGCTCTTAAAAGACGGTTTACGAAGAATCGCCAATTAGCTCTCTGTGCCTCCGTGCCTCTGTGGCCAATTTCTCTTCGGATTGAATTATGACACAAACCCTAGACCACAAATCCACCCTCTCCCGCCTCGCGATCGATTGCCGCGGCGTCACCAAGACCTATGGCAAAGGCGAGAGCGAAGTGGTCGCGCTGCGCGGCGTGGATATTCAGATCGGGATGGGGGAGCTGCTGATGCTGGTTGGCCCGTCGGGGTGCGGGAAGACGACGCTGATCAGCGTCATCGCCGGAATTCTCGATCGGGACGGCGGGCACTGCGAGGTGTTCGGGCGCGACTACATGAAGATGTCGTCGCGCGAGCGCACGCGCTGGCGCGGCGAGATGATCGGGTTTGTGTTTCAAAGCTTCAACCTGCTGCCGACGCTGACGGCCGCGGAGAATGTTTCCGTGCCGCTGTTGATCAACGGCATGAAGCGCTCCAAGGCCGTCGCCAAGGCCAAGGACGTGCTGGCACGTGTGGGGCTCGGTGAAAGAAGCAAATCGCTGCCGAGCCAACTGTCCGGCGGACAGCAGCAACGCGTCGCAATCGCCCGGGCACTCGTGCACGAGCCCAAGCTGATCGTCTGCGACGAACCCACCAGCGCGCTGGATCACGACACCGGCCACAAGGTGATGGACCTGTTCAAGCAGGTGGCCGTGGGTGAAGACCGGGCGCTGGTTGTGGTGACGCACGATCAGCGCATCTTCAGCTTCGCGGACCGCATCGCGAGGATGGATGACGGGCATATTGAATCGATCCAAGATAAGAAGGATGTTTCCACGAATCTTCACGAATAGACACTAATAAGAATGAAAGATTGATTCGTGTGAATTCGTGGAGATTCGTGGGCAAAGAACTCATAAATAAAGGTGCGATATGATACGAAAATTTATTCTGCCGTTGATTGCGGTGATCGGCGTGGCGTTTGCGATTTACACCGTGCGGGCGTCCCAGAAGGAGTTGCCGCCGGCCAAAGCGGTTGCGCCGCCGCCGACGAGTGATTACCAGCAGCAGATCGCCGGCGCGGGGCTGGTTGAGGCCCAGGGTGAGAACATCGCGATTAGTTCCGTGGTTCCCGGGGTTGTGGAGTCGGTCCATGCGCAGGTCGGGGACCACGTGAAGAAAGGCCAGAAACTGTTTAGCGTGGAGGCCGGCGATCTGCAGGCGCAGCTGAGCGTTCGCCAGGCGCAGGTCGCGGCCGCCGAGGAACGGCTGGCGGCGCTCAAGGCGTCTCCGCGACCGGAAGACGTGCCGCCCGCCGAAGCGAAGGTGGCCGAAGGGCGCGCGATACTCAGCGACCGCATGGAGCAGCTCAATCGCCTCGATACGCTGCGCGGCAGCGGCGCGGTGGGTCAGGACGAGTCGCAGCGGGCCGCGTGGGCGGTGGAAGTCGCCAAGGCGCAGTTGACCGGCGCCGAGGCGGCATTGGCGAAGATCAAAGCCGGCACGTGGGCGCCGGACATCAAGGTCGCCGAGGCGGACGTGGCCAGCGCCAGGGCGCAGGTCGATGCGCTGAAGATCGAATGGAATCGCCGCACGGTCGTCGCGCCCAGCGACGGCAAGATCCTCCAGGTGCGCGTCCGCGCCGGTGAATTCGCAGCCGCGGGCGTGATGCAGACGCCGTTGATGGTGCTCGGGCAGACCGCGACATTGCACGTGCGGGTCGATATCGATGAAAACGACGCCTGGCGCCTCAAGCCCGGCTCCGTCGCCAGCGCAAGCCTGCGCGGGAACAGCGCGCTGAAGACAAATCTGAGCTTTGTGCGGGTCGAACCGTACGTGATCCCCAAGCGTTCGCTGACAGGCGAAAGCACCGAGCGCGTGGACACGCGGGTGCTACAGGTGATCTACAAAGTGGAGGCCGCCACGTTCCCGATTTATGTGGGCCAGCAGATGGATGTGTTCATCGACGCCGCGGGAAAATAGCGACAGGCAACTGAGGAACCGTCTCTGATGTAATGCGTCAATCCATCACTTCATCCATCGCCGCGACGATCGCGTCTTCGGAGACGGTGGTGACATCTTCCGGCTGTTCCTTAAACAGCTTCTGCTGCTCAAGCCTGCGGATGCGTTTGGTGCCTTCGCCGACGACTTCCACATTGCCGTTACCGAGTACCTTTTCCAGATGCCCCACCAAATCCGCCTCTGGGCGGATGTTGTATTCCTTGTCCAGCCGCAGCGTGACTTTGCGCGATTCACTGTCGATCAGCTGCGCGTAAACGTTGACATTCCCCTTGTGTCGTCCCAGCAGAGGTTTCACAGACGCGATCGTTTCGGCGCTGTGCTGGGCCGGATCGAATTTAATCACCAGCGCGGTAGTCAGCTTGGCGATACCTTCGCTTATCGGGATCACGTCATTGATGATTAGACACGGATTCTCGCGCTTGCGATCGACCTTGGCTTTGATGAAGCAGATTGACTCGGCCTTGAGCAGATCGGGATACCGTGCGCTGATGGCCGCAAATGGTTCGGAGAAGAGCATGCCTTCGAGCTTGCCGTCGAGGTCTTCGATCTCCAGAATCGCCCATTTCTGCCCCGCGGATCGGCCGGACTTGGCGATCTTGGTTTTCACCGCCCCAATCATCCCGCCGATGACGACTTCGGCGCCTTCGCCGAGATTGCACGCTTCCTTAGTCGAATGCGTCGTATATTTATCCACCCACTTCTGCTGCTGCGCCAGCGGGTGCGACGTGATGTAAAAGCCGAGCAGCTCCTTCTCCATCTTGAGAAGTTCGCTCGGCTCGAATTCATCCATCGTCGGCAAAACCACGCTTGCCCGCGTGGTGTTGGTGGCCGGGTCGGGCTCGCCGAACAACGCGATCTGCCCGGATCGTTTATCATCCTGCTGCCGCTGGCCGGCCTCGAAAGCGGGTTCCAGGATATTCAGAAGCTGTGACCGTTTGGCGTTCGTCGATGAAAACGCCCCACAGCGGATCAGCGCGTCGGCGGTTGATTTTTGAACAGCGCGAGTGTCGATGCGCTCGCAGAAATCATAAAGATTCGCATACATCCCTTTGGCGACGCGTTCGGTAAGGATGCTCTCAACCGCTTTTTCCCCCACGCCGCGGACAGCGCATAATCCAAATCGAATCACACCCTCCGAAGCCTTCCGCTTACCCGCTTTCTCATACACCGGCGTAAACACCTTGTCCGACACGTTCACATCCGGCGGCAGCACCTTGATCCGCATGCGCCGGCATTCTTCTATGTATTCAACCACCTTGTCGGTCGTCCCCATTTCATATGTCAGCAGCGCGGCCATGTACTCGACGGGGTGATACGTCTTCATGTACGCCGTTTGGAACGCCACGATCGCGTAACGCGTGGAGTGCGATTTATTAAACCCGTAGCCGCCGAATTTGAGGATCAGATCGAAGATCTCTTCGGCCTTTTCCTTGCCAACACCTTTGCCCATCGTGCCCTTGATGAAGTCGGGTTTGAACTTGGCGATGACATCGCTGGTTTTCTTACTGATCGCTTTGATCAATTTGTACGCGTTGCTCAACTCGATCCCGCCGAGCTGGTTGAAGATCTGCATCACCTGTTCCTGGTAGACCATGATCCCGTAAGTCTCGCTCAGGATCGCATCCATGATCGGATGCACGCTCGGCACGGGCTCGCGACGGTGCTTGCGATCGCAGTAGAGGGGGATGAGTTCCATCGGGCCGGGGCGATACAGCGCGTTGGCGGCGATCAGGTCTTCCACGCGGTCCGGCTGCATCTTCATCAGCAGGTCCTGCATGCCGCCGGACTCGAACTGGAACACGCCCCGGGTCTCCCCGCGGCCGAAGAGTTCCAGAACCGTCTTGTCGGTCAGGTCGATTTTTTCGATATCGATCTCCATGCCTTTAGTCTGCTTCACCAGCTCGATCGAGCGCGTCAGACAACTCAGCGTGCGCAACCCGAGGAAGTCCATCTTGAGCATGCCGCACTTCTCGGCGATCGGGCCTTCGTATTGCGTCAGGACGTTGTCTTCCTTGTCCTTGCACAAGGGGATCACATCATCCAACGGCTGATCCGCAATGATCACGCCGGCGGCGTGCACACCGGCGTTGCGGCAAAGTCCTTCCAGTCGCCGGGCCACATCAACGACCTTACGGATCGGCTCCTTCTGCTCATACATCTGCCTGAGCTCCGGCACCTGCGCGAACGCCTTCTCCAGCGTCATGCCCGGTGTGCCGGGGATCAGCTTGGTCAGCGCATCAATCTCCGCCAACGGCACGCCCATCACGCGCCCGACATCCTTACACGCCGCCTTGGCGGCCAACGTTCCGAACGTGATGATCTGCGCGACATGGCCGTATTTCTTACGGACATAATCGATCACCTTCGCGCGCCCGTCCTGGCAGATGTCGATATCGATATCGGGCATCTCATTTCGGCTCGGGTCCATGAACCGTTCAAACAGCAATCCGTACTTGATCGGATCGACGTTACACAGCCCAAGCAGATATCCCACCATTGTGCCCACGCCCGAGCCGCGGGCACCGACGGGGATGCCGTTTTCTCTAGCGTAATTGCAAAAATCCCAGACGATCAGGAAGTAAGAGCAGAACTGCTTCATCGTGATGACCTTGAGTTCGTACTCAAGCCGTTCACGCACTTCTTTTGGTACCTTGCGCGTGCTGTAGCGCCAATCCAAACCTTCTTCGCACAGCTGCCGGAGATACGCTTCATCCTCCGGAATAGGGGACAGGGTGGAGGCGTGAGGCGTAAGTATGGAATCGCCTTCCTCACGCCTTACGCCTGTCCCCTTCACCCTGAGCTTTTCCGCCGGCACTTTATAAACAGGCGCGTATCGCTTCGAGAAATCCAACTCCAGGTTGCACATCTCCGCGATGCGCACCGTGTTCTCCATCGCATCGGGGAAACCCGTCATCGCCAGCTTCATCTCGGCCGGCGATTTGAGATAGAGCTCTTTGGGATAGATCAGCCGATTCTCCTCGGCGATCAATCGCTGCATGCTGATGCAGCAGAGGCAATCATGCGCGTGATGATCGTCGGCCGTCAGGAAATGAACGTCATTCGTCCCGACCAACCCCACACCCAGCTTCTTCGCCAGTTCCGCGAGTTCTGGATTGACCTGGTCCTGCTCCTTAATGTGTTTCTGAATCTCAATGTAAAACCGGTCCGGCCCGAAGATATCCAGATACGTCTCGGCACATTCCTTCGCGTGTTTCATGTTGCGCTTCATGAACGCACTGGCAACTTCGCCGCCAAGGCAGGCGCTGGTGGCGATCAATCCGCCGCTATATTGCCGCAGGATTTCTTTATCGATTCGCGGCTTGTAGTAATACCCTTCGCGATAGCTGATCGAAGTCAGCTTAAGCAGGTTTTGATACCCTTCACGGTTCATTGCCAGCAATAAGAGGTGAAATGCCGTATCCGATTGCCCGCCGGTGGGGCTGGATTTATCCCGCCTGTCCCCCGGGGCCATGTAGGCCTCGATGCCGATGATCGGCTTGATGTCGTTCGCCCGGCAGGTGTTATAAAACTCGATCGCCCCGTACATGCACCCGTGATCGGATATCGCCAGCGAATTCATCCCTAGCGCCTTGGTCTTCTTCACCAGATCGGGGATGCGGCAGGCGCCGTCGAGCATGGAATAGTGCGTGTGAACGTGGAGGTGGACGAACTGGTCGATCGAAGACTTGGCGGCATCCGTGCTCATGGGATTATCGTAACAAATGTTAGGCCGGCGGGTATACTCGCGAGAACTGACTTGGCGAGGTGTATTATGACAACGTCACTCAATGCCAGATTCGACGGTAAAGTATTTGTTCCGGAAGGGCCTGTTGATGTTCCCGCCGGACAAACAGTGCGTTTAAGTCTCGTCCCCCTCTCTTCCGAAAATGGCGCGACCGCTGAGCAGCTTCGGGATTTACTTTCGCGACACGCTGTTGATCCGGCGGCAATGAAAATCATTGAGGATCGCGTCGCGGATGATTGCGAAAGGATTGAGCGCGATGGCTGGTGAGTATCTGCTGGATACCAATATCCTCAGCGGTTGGTACCGCGGCGAGATTGATGTTCCCGCACGGCTCACTTCCGGCAAGAGTGCTTTTATTTCATCGATAGTGATGGGCGAACTGGTGTACGGGCTGGAAGGACTATCAGGAAACCGAAAAGCGATCCTGAAGGCATTTCTGGACGACGCATTTGCAACGCTCGGATTTTTATCGGTGAACGCAGAAACGGCAACGCTGTACGGCACGATAAAGAATCAGCTAAAAGTTGCGGGGAAGCCAATTCCTGAGAACGATATTTGGATCGCGGCTTCTGCACGGCTGCACGGGTTTATACTCGTTTCTAGAGACGCTCATTTCGCATCTGTGGAGGGGCTGGAGTACGAAAGTTGGTAAATGACGACCGCGAAGCCAGGGTGTCACTGGTTGGCGTGGCACCATTTTCGTGGTGCCATTGCGGCAGTGCGATAAATTGCACCCTGCGAATTGTGAGTCATCCTCGTGTTTCAAGCACGTCCTCTGCATCGGCTCTGAGTCGCTGTCCCAGCCGCGCGAGGCCAGCCATCGAGTTCGCCGAAGCAGATACTGCTGCTGTGTCACGGGTTCATCAAAGCCGTATTCAACACCGCAGTCAGGACATATGTCACCCATTGACGGACACGATATTTCGTCCGGTCCCACAACGGGCGAGAGCGGCGGATAAGGCCATGGCACCCCGTAGACAGGGCACGCCCATGATCCGTCGTCCAGTTCACGAAGTTCGAACGTTTGCGAACCCGCGAAGTGGCGAACTGTATGAATTGTGACCACGACGACGGCTTCGCGGGCCATACCGCCCGCCATCCCCTCGCCACGATATCTTTCGCCGGAAACGGCGACAATCGAATTCTGCGAGGTAGTATAAGAAATGGCTCGACCACGGTCGGGCGCGAAAACCCAGCGAATTACTCGGAACGCTACATGGCGCTGCCGGCCAGTTGATGGCTAACATGCGATACCCCAAGACCTTTCAGAGCGGCACGATAGAGTGTCCCATTCCGCATGCGATGGTCGAGCGAATGGTTGGCGAACTGGTCCGCGAGCGAGAGTGGAGCTGGGTGACATTCGAGAGTGGACGCGGTTTCGTGGAGGTTGCGCTTAAGGGATCGTCGGACGTGGTGATCAACATTGCCTATCCATTCAAGGATGAGTACCAGGCACGTTTCGCTCGAGATAATTTGTCGATCCCAGCCGGCTTGGAGGTGATGCGGTTTAAGACGAAAGGGTGGTTCTTCGCAGGTTTTCTTGAGCTGAAGGCTGACGCCACAGAAGTTCAACGAGTTGCCGAGTTTGTGTCGCGAGTATTCCCAGCGCTATATGGCCTCCCACCGAATTACCGACTCAGCGGCACGTACCAGGGTTAGCCGCAGTACGCGCCGGTTCATGAGACGACAAGGCTGTATAGCCGCCGCTAAAAGTGTCATCACGCTCCCAATCGCGAGCCACACCGCCCGCCGGCCCCTCACCACGATACCTTCGCCGCAACTGGCGGCGATTGGATTTTGCGGGGGCAACCTTAACCACGCCGCGCCGCTTCGATTGTCGCGATGTCGATCTTTCTCATTGTCATCATCGCATCGAACGCGCGCTTGGCGGCCGCCGGATCGGGATCGGTGAAGGCCTGGGTGAGGGCGATCGGCGTGATCTGCCAGTTCAATCCCCATTTGTCTTTGCACCAGCCGCAGGCGCTCTCCGCACCGCCGTTGCCGACGATCGCCGCCCAGTATCGATCCGTCTCGGCCTGGTCAACGGTCGCGACCTGAAACGAGAACGCCTCGCTGTGCTTGAACGCCGGCCCGCCATTGAGCCCGAGGCAGGGAATGCCCAGCACGGTGAACTCGACCGTCAACACCTGCCCCTGTTTCCCGCCCGGAAAATCTCCCGGCGCGCTATATACAGCGCCGACGGACGAATCGGGAAAGACGCTTGCATAAAACTTCGCCGCTTCCTCGGCGTCTCGATCGTACCAGAGACAAATCGTGTTCTTGGCTGGCTTGGTCATGTTGGTTCTCCGTTGATATGGAACGATATCCGTCGCCGTGAGCGGCGGCAATTGGATTCTGCGGGGCGGGTGGTTCAGATGCTGAATCCGAGTTCGCGGACGACAAAGGTGCCGGGATGAATCAGCATAGGTGATTTCCCCGTCACGTCGACCAGAACAAGCTGAACTCGATGCCAGCTGCTGTATAGCACCGGCACATCGCGATCGACGCACAATTGCACGACCCAATCGTGTAACTCACCAGCAGTCCAGTCGATTGGCTTCCGTCGCGGCAGACGATCCCAGGCGTCTCTTCGTTCGATCCTAATGTGAAACGCCTTCTCAATTCGGAAGGTGAAATCGAGAAGGGCTAGTCCCATTAAGAGCGCCTCACGAATCAATGCATGGCGAGACACGCGACACGCTTCGTATATGATCGCAAGCCAAAGTTCCCTCGCGACGCCTGCACGCTACGATATCTCCCGTCCATATCGGCGGCAATTGGATTGTGTTGTCGCTATTATTTGAGCAATGCACATCGCTACATGCCCGACACTGTTGATGCTGACCATTGCGAGCTTCGCGGCAGCGCAAACATTGCCGGGGGTGTGGATGGCGCCGCGGGAATCGTTCAAGGGTGCCTTACCGACAGCGACAGAGGAAGAGAAGACGCTGGCGAAGCGTCTTGAGACGCACGTGATAATGCTGGCGACCACGATCGGTCAGCGCAACGTCCGCCGGCCGGAGGGTTTGCAGCAGAGCATCGACTATCTCACCGCTACGATGAAATCATTGGGCTATGACGTGCGTGAGCAGGCATTCGAGGCGCGCGGTGTGACGGTTAAAAATCTGGACGCGGAGCTGAAGGGATCGGATAAGGCGGATGAAATCGTCGTCATCGGTGCCCACTACGATTCAGCCGCTGATTCACCCGCCGCCAACGACAACGGGTCAGGCGTGGCGGCGGTGATCGAGATGGCGCGGGCGCTGAGAGAGAGTAAACCGTCGCGGACGATTAGGTTCGTCTTTTTTGTGAACGAAGAGCCGCCGTTCTTTCAAACCGATTTGATGGGGAGCAAGGTCTACGCCGAACGGTCGAGGCAGCGGGGGGAGAAGATCGTCGCGATGCTGTCGATGGAGACGATTGGCTGGTACGCGGACGAGCCGGGAACGCAGAAATACCCGCCGCCGTTTGGTCAGTTCTTTCCGTCGGAGGGGAACTTCATCGCGTTCGTCGGTGATACAAAATCAAAAGATCTGGTGGAACGGGTGCTGACGAGCTTCCGCAAGACCACGCGGTTCCCGTCCGAAGCGGTGGCCGCCCCCGAGCAGGTCACGGGGATCGGGTTTTCGGATCAATGGTCGTTCTGGCAGTACGGGTACCCGGCGTTGATGGTGACCGACACAGCGCTGTTCCGGTATCCCCATTATCACACTACTGACGATACGCCTGACAAGATCGACTACGACAGGATGTCCCGCGTGGTGGCGGGTGTGACGCGTGCGGTACGGGAATTGGCGGGGGCGAAGTAGCCGACCGCCTGAGCAATAAACATTAGCCACACGCGACGGCGGGGTTATAATCCCTTCATCATGACCAACGACTGGCGCGAACGCATTGTCTCGGACCCGACGATCCACCACGGCGAGCCGTGCATAAAGGGGACGCGCGTGAGTGTTGCGGTGATCGTAGCCAACCTCGCCGAACTGTCGGTTGATCAGTTGCTGGAGGCGTATCCACAATTGGTGAAAGAGGATATCAAATCGGCGCTGCTGTTCGCATCAGAATGTTCCCATTCCACGCTGGTCGCCTGATGCGGATCAAGATCGACGAAGATCTATCTGAAAACTTGAAACCAAGCTTCCTTCAGGCGGGTTACGATGTGGCAAGTGTGCGCGATCAAGGATGGTCGGGGCTGTCGGATCAAGATCTCTGGATCAAGGTGCAAGCGGAGCAGGAATTTCTTGTGACAGCGGACGTCGGTTTTTCGGATATCCGTGTGTATGCCCCGGGAACTCACAATGGCATCTTGGTGCTTCGCAGCCGCGATCAGTTGATTTCCTCATTCATCACGCTGGTTGAATCGGTGTTGAGCATATACGCACTAAACGAACATGTGGGTCATCTTATTATCGCCTCCGACCAGGGTATTCGCGTGCGGAAGCGGTAGAGGTAATTATGTCCCTCAACAACGAACTCGCCGAGCTGTTCAAGACCGCCGCCGCCGTGATGGAGATTAAGGGGGAGGCGGTGTTTAAATCCATCGCGTTTTCCAAGGTCGCGCGGCTGCTCGGGGAGTTGCCGTTTGATATTCGCAAATCGGTCGAGGATGGGTCGATCGACACGATCACGGGCATCGGCAAATCGTCGCGGAAGATTATTGAAGACGTCGTCCGGACCGGGACGTCGGCGGATATCGAATCGCTGAAATCGTCGATCCCAGAGGGGCTCGTGCCGATGATGCAGATCCCCTCGCTCGGGCCCAAGACGATTTCGATGCTCTGGAAACAGCGGGGGATCACGAATATCGGTGAACTGACTGTCGCGATCGTCGAGGGAAAGCTCGAAGGGCTGAAGGGGCTGGGAGAAAAGAAAATCCAGTCGATCAAAGACGGCATCACGATGCTGACCGCCGGCGGCGGGCGCATTGGGTTGATCAATGCGCTGCCGATCGCGGAGAAACTCCTGGAGCAGGTGCGGGCGCTCAAAGGCGTGGAGCGCGCGGAGGTGGCCGGGAGCTTGCGACGATGGCGGGAGACGATCGGGGATGTGGATATCGTGGCGGCGGTGTCGGCCACATCGACGCGGGGGCACGATATCAGCCGTGCGTTTACTAAGTTCCCTCAGGTCGGCCGGGTGCTGGGGCAGGGGGAGACCAAGTCGTCGGTGCTCGTCGACGGCGGGCTACAGGTGGACCTGCGGATCGTGCCAGAGGAACACTTCGGTGCCGCGATGCAGTATTTCACCGGATCGAAGGAACACAACGTAACGCTCCGCGGGCTCGCGCAAGACAAAGGGATGACGCTGAACGAGTGGGGTCTTTACAAGCTGACGGAATACGATAAGGCAAAAAAGCTCACCGGAAAGCCGCCGGCCGTGCCCGCGGTCGCGAGCCGCAGTGAGGAAGATATCTACGAAGCACTCGGCATGGACTGGATTCCCCCCGAGCTGCGCGAAGACCGTGGCGAGATCGCGCTGGCAACGGCGCACAAGGTGCCGAAGCTGATCGTCGTCAAAGACATTCGCGGCGATCTCCACTCCCACACCAAGGCATCGGATGGCGATAGCACCATCGAGCAGATGGCCGAGGCGGCGATAGCGCTGGGGTATGAATATCTTGGAATCACGGACCATTCCAAAAGCCAGGTCATCGCCAATGGTCTGTCCGTCGAGCGACTATTAAAGCACCTGGAAGCGATTCGCAAAGTCGCGGCCAAAATCAAGGGGATTAAGGTCCTCGCCAGCTGCGAAGTGGACATTCTTACCGACGGCACGCTTGACTACGGCGACGAGATCCTGAAGGAACTGGACTACGTGATCGCCTCCCCGCACGCGTCCCTGAAACAGGACCCGAAGAAGGCGACGGATCGGCTGTTGCGTGCCGTCGATAACCGGTATGTGAACATCATCGGCCATCCGACCGGACGGAAGATTGACAAGCGCGGCGGGTTGCCCGTCGAATTTGAGACGGTATTTGCCCGAGCCGCCAAAGCAGGCGTCGCCATGGAGATCAACGCCGGCTGGCCACGCCTGGACCTGAACGATGTTAACGCCCGCGCCGCGATCGCTGCGGGTGTGATGCTGTCGGTCAACACGGATGCGCACTCGATCAGCGATTTCGAACAACTCCCGCTCGGAATCTCGGTCGCCCGCCGGGCAGGTGCCGAAGCGAAGAACGTAATCAACACGCTTGACCACACGTCCCTGATGAAGTTCCTCACGCGGAAGCGATGAGGGAATTTGTCCACGAATCTCCACGAATAAACACGAATCAAAGAAGGAACATTTTGGCCGCAGATGTACGCGGATTTAGCAGATGCGAAGAAATAAATTTTATTATATGCGCAATCTGCGTTCATCTGCGGCCTATGTCCGCTTTTCAATTCGTGTCCATTCGTGCAGATTCGTGGACAAAATTAGGGTGTGTTTAGAAAAAAGAATCAGACCGGAGAGGAGCCACCGTCTCCGGTCTGATCTTCGAAGTACGACTTGATGGACAAACTTTAGCAAGCGTAGCGGCGCAGTCAATATCAATGTCGCCGTTCGACAGGTTCATCACACGATGCTTTTGCACCATTATAAAAGCGACTGGACGAGCGGTGCGATCTGTTGCCACGTTGCCGGATCGCGCTTCGCGAAGATCAGGTTGGTCTTGAGCCAGTCGATCGGGTTGCCGATGTCGTGGCGTTTTGCTTTCAGCACCACGCCGTGGATGGGACCGGCCTTCAATTGAATTTTGATGGCGTCGGTCAGTTGAATTTCCCCGCCTTTTCCCGGGGGGGTTTGATCGATGCAGGTGAAGATATCCGGCGTCAGCACGTAGCGCGCCGCGATCGCGAGGCGCGACGGGGCGTCTTCTTTTTTCGGTTTTTCGACCATCTGGTCGATGCGGATGACGCCGTCGGAAAGCATCTGGCCGCCGACGATTCCGTATCGTTCCACTCTTTCCTCCGAGACTTCTTCGAGGCCGATAATCGTCGTGCCGAATTTTTTATAAGCCTCGATCAATTGTTGAGATGGAGAAGGCTCGCCGGAGAAAATCGTGTCGCCGAGACAGCAGAGAAACGCCTGATCGCCGACGTGCTCGCGCGCGTGCAGCACCGCATGCCCGAGTCCGCGCTGGTCCATCTGGCGGGTGGTGTGGACTTTGATCTTCTGCTGAAGCGTCGCGATCGACTGCAGCAGCGCAGACTTTCCGCTCGCCGACAGACGCGCTTCAAGCTCGGGGTGGCGATCGAAATGATCTTCCACCGCTTTTTTATCCCGCGAGACCACGAGCAGCACGTCGGTCGCGCCCGCCGCCGCCGCTTCTTCGACGACGTACTGGATCGTCGGCCGATCCAGCACCGGCAGCATCTCTTTGGGAATCGCCTTGGCGGCGGGCAACATGCGGGTGCCGAATCCGGCGGCGGGGATGACGGTTTTAGTAACACTCATACGTGATCCTGGAGAAAAGCAGTGACGGCCGATGACGACCGCAAGTGATATATCGCCTTGCCGCGGCCGAACTCGTTCAGCAATTTAAACATCCGCGGGCGCTTGATCCGGTGAAAGTTTAGAACCCAGAGCAGAAACTCGCGAAAGTCTTTGCTGAAAATCCGCTCGGGGCAACCCTCTCCCATGTCGTTGCGCTCGGCACGGCTCAAAGAACGGCGAATAACTCTGGCCAGGCATATCCACGTGGGTAAGTCCAGAAAGATGATCGTATCAGCCGCTGCCATGCGTATCGGGAGCGTGCTGTCGTAATTGCCGTCGATCACCCAGCGCTCCGTCCGCACCAATCGCTCCTGCGTCAAGCGAAATTCTTCTCTTGATGTCGGCGTCCACCCCGGTCGCCAAAACATGCGATCAAGGTGGAACACCGGCAACTCAGTCCGGCGGCCTAATTCGACCGCCAACGTGGACTTACCAGCGCCCGGCGACCCAACGACAGCGACGCGCTGCATAGGCTTCACGCTCCGAAAATGTTCGGTTTCAAGACGGTGCAGTTAATCGCTTTCATTGCGGCGGGGATGACTGTCTTTTGAATCATAATTAACCACGAAGATCACGAAGGACACGAAGAGTCATAAGACGATTCTCTCGATGCCGTCTCGAATTAGAGCCTGGTTGAAATTCACGAGAAAGCCGAGCCGAAGACGGCTCAGTTTGAGGTACGTGATGATCTGAGTCTTGAAGATTGGGCTCATTTCATGAACCGCTTTTACTTCGATGATTATCTGGTCTTCTACCAAAAGATCGATCCTCAATCCGTCATCGATCCTCTGCCCCCGGTAGTGAATAGGCAGGACCACTTGCCGTTGAACTTTCAGTCCTCTGGAGTTGATCTCCCAGGCAAGGCATTTTCCATAAATCGACTCGAGCAACCCGGGTCCCGTCTCGCTATGAACAGCAAAAATGCAATCGACGACAATCTTCGCGATTCGCTCAAGGTCCGGATCAAGATTTGTCTGCTTTCGCATGCTTCGTGCCCTTCGTGATCTTCGTGGTTATTCAACCGAAGACCTGCGGCTTGATCACCGTGCAGTTGATCGCTCTCATCGCGGCGGTAAGTTCTTCAAACTGTTTCTCGCCGTGGTAAACCCCGCAGATCGCACCGCCGCTGCCGGCGAACTTGGCGCTGGTGCCGGCGCTTCGCGCGACATCGACCATCCGCTGGTTCTCCGGGGCGATGTTCATGATCGTCTTGCGAAGCTCGAAGTTTTCGTCTGTCACCTTGTGCAGTGCGTCCCAATCGCCGCTCAGAATCGCCGCCCGGCCGCGGTCGGTGAGGTCGCGGTATTTGAGCATTGCGCCGACCACCTGTGGGTCGCCTTTTTCAAATAGCTGGCGCAGATTGCGGTGGGTGATGTCGCTCACCTCGGCGCGCTCGGCGTCGAACGCCACGTAAAGAGGCGGCGCCGGATCGGGGGTTAGCGATTCGTATTCTCCATAGCCCCGGGTTTCCATGAGCTTGCGGTCGAAGTCCATGAACACCATGCCTTCATAGACCTGGATCACTCGATCCTGCAGCCCGGCGGTGATGCCGAGCTCGTCCTTTTCCGCCGACAGGACGACGCCCGGAAATAGCTGCTGGGGGATTGTCACGCCGTAGAACTCGCACAGCGCCCGCATCGTCGCGACGACGATGCCCGATGATCCAGACAGGCCGACGAGCCGGGGGATATCGGTCTGGAACTGGAGCGTGAAATTGCGGTCATGCAGCGGCTGATTGCTGGTCTGGCAGAAGTCGTAGAATTTCTTAACCGCTGCCTTCATCAGGCGTTGGCCGCCGTAGTAGCCGTAGAGCCTCTGCTCGCGGAGGAAATCGGTCACAGAGTCGTATTTCGCAAAATCGCCGTGTGTGGGCAGGATCTCGAACTGCGGCGTCTCCCAGAGCTTCACCGTCGCTGAGTAATTACGGATAACGAACGAGATGGTTTTTCCGAAGTAGCCGTCTGACGGATTGCCGACAAGCCCGGCTCGGGCATAGGCGTGGGCGGTAATGCTCATAGGGGATCAAGCTCCTGGACCGGCGACAATCCGGCCAACGGCGCGGCGTGTCAAGGGTGTTGCGAACGGAAATTATCGTTGCAATTATCCGCGCCCGCTGGTCTGCTAAAGGCGCATGTCTAAGACTCCGGCCGTCAACAAGCAGCCGAAGGCGAAGAGCGTCACGAGCAAAAAGCCCCGGCACCTCCCGCCTTTCCACGTCGTCCTACTGGA
>JACMML010000118.1 GCA_014379105.1 Phycisphaerae bacterium | reverse complement strand
TCTGTGGCGTCAGTAGTCCGCTCAGCAAGCGCCCACTTCGCACCGCCATAGTCCTGCGCTTGAACCGCACCAAGCGCGGACACAACGTCGCCCGGCGTTGCAAGCCCGGTCCCGGTTAGATGTTGAGTGGCCAGTCGCTGGCGAGCGACGTCCGTCAGCCTCACGCAGACGCGGGCTCGAACGCGAGCCTTCGTCCGAATTCCCGGCGAAGCAGCAACATGCTGACGGTCAGCTGCACGAACACAGCTCCCACCGAGAGATACCAGATCCAGTGGAGCTGAAATCCGGCCTGGCGTGAAAGAATCACTGCCGGAATCGCGACCAGAATTATTCGAACGGCTGATGACACAAGTGACGGCACCGTGTTGCCCATCGCCTGGAACATGCTGGAGGCAACGAACAAGAGGCCCGACGGCACGAAGGTATACGAAACGATGCGAAGGTATTCCTCGCCAACCGCGATAACTGAAGGATCCTTCGAGAAAACTCCGACGAGCGCAGCCGGCGCGATGTGACAGACGATCGCCCAGAACAACATGAACACGCCGGCCATCAGCGCGCCGTCCTTGAACGTGTCCTTTACCCGCTGCGCTTTCCGCGCGCCGAAATTCTGGCCCGCGACCGGCGCCACCGAGAACCCGAGCGCGACAACGGGCATGAATCCGGCCTGGACGATTCGCATTCCAATTCCAAAAGCGGCCTGTGCGGCCGCGCCGAACTGCCGCGTCACGGAATAGACGATGAATATGTAAACGGCCATGAGGGCAAACTCGACACCGGCGGGAAGCCCGATGCCAAGCATCTTCTTCCAGAGTCCCCAATCCGGCTTCCAATCCGCGGGAACGAATCGCAGGAAAGCGTCCTTTGGCAGGAAATACGTCGCCAGCCAGACGATGCCGATAATGATTGCAATCAATGATGCGATGGCCGCGCCTGCGACACCGAACGCACGGCCGGTGCCCCAGCCGAAAATCAGAAATGGGGCGAGGATCATGTTGATCACAACGGTTACCGACGAAACCACCATTCCCGGCTTGAAGTTTCCCACGGCGCGGAGAGCAGAGCTCATGGCCACCAGAGCGAACTGCAGCGCCATCGCAGGAATGAACCAGAGCAGATATTCGCCGGCCAGCGATGCGGTTGTCGCGTCAGTGCTCATCGCACCCGAATAAGGCATTCGCACGATCAGACCGACGATTAGAAATACGACGCCGGTCACCATCGCCAGAACCTGCGATTGATTGAAAAGAACAATCGCTTGATCGTGGTCCTTTCTGCCAACTGCGTGCGAGATGACAGCCGTAGTCCCGACGCCGAGCATCTGCGTAAGAGCGAGGACGATGAATGTGAGATTGCCCGCGATTCCCACGGCCGCGACCGCCTCCGTTCCCAGTCGCCCTACCCAGTACAGATCGATCAGAAAGTAGAGAGTCTGAAAAATCATTGTCACGAGCATGAAGCTCGTGGTCTTGAGCAGGTGGCGTGTGAGAGGACCGGTGGTCATGTCCTGCATGCCGCGCGGTCCCTTCGGGGGAGCGGGCGCGGGCGGCGTCCCCACTGCCCCTTCCTCAGCTATCGCGGTCGCGTCTGTCGTCACTGTCGGTCGGTCGTCCGGGCATTGTCAGCAGTCGAGCAAGTTAAGCGGAAGCCTTCGATCGCAGCAATTCCGCAGCCCGGAACAGGCCACGCCGCTCGGCTCTGTCCGCCGCAGTGTGTCCATCCCCATTTCGCAGCGACGGATTGGCGCCGTTAGCGAGAAACAGCTCGATGATCTGGAGCGCTCGCGTCTCATCCTCGGGAAGAAACATG
>JACMML010000117.1 GCA_014379105.1 Phycisphaerae bacterium | reverse complement strand
TTATAGATACGGACGCAATTCTGTAACGAACAACACTTTCACTATCAACGCCGCGACGATGCAATAACTATCACTGGAGAAGGAATACACATGTTTCATTTCAAAATACTCGTCGCGCTGATTGCTTTTACATGCCTCCCCTCTGCGACCGCTATCGCCGCGGATCGGCCGGACTTTACGCAAGTCGGGTTCTCCACACTCAATGCGTACGGCGACAACGGCACCACCGGCGGCGGCGATGTGGAGCCGGTGATTGTCCGCACCGCGCAGGAGTTCCAAACGCAGGTCGAGCGGCTGGATATCAAGAAAAAGGCCGACCGCGATACCGCGCCGCGCGTCATCGTCGTCGGCGGCGATATCGATCTTGGCGAACTGAAGAATGGGAATGCGGGAACCGAACTCAAGAACGTCGGCATCGTCCGTATCGTGTCCAACACCACGATCTACGCCGCCGCCGGCGCGACGCTCCGGCGCGGCACGCTGGATATCCACGGCAAGCACAACATCATCATCCGCAATCTCGCGTTCCGCGACCTGTGGGAGTTTGATCCCACCGGCGAGTACGACAAGAACGGCTGGGACTATCTTCGCATCACCAATCAAGGCGACGTCCTCAGCCATCACGTCTGGATCGACCATTGCGATTTCGGCAAAGTCTATGACGGCCAGCTCGATGTCGTGCACGGGTCGGACCTGGTCACGATCTCCTGGTGTAAATTCGCCGGCGACGATCGCGGCGCTCAGAAAAAGGTCACCCTCATCGGCCACGGCCCGAATAATTCCGCGCAGGATCTCGGTCGGCTCAATGTGACGCTGCACCACAACTGGTACGAGAACTTCGAAGACCGCGCGCCGCGCTCGCGCTTCGGCAATATCCACAGCTTCAACAATTACATCAACGGCGCGACCCACGCGACGATCTCCGTACTCGGCGCGGTCACGCTCGTCGAAGCCAATCATTACGACGACGTCGGGATCGCGACCACGTTCTCCCACGCCGACGACAATCTCCGCAAGAACCGCGCCGGCACGATCGTGATCGCCGATTCGATCAACACCAATCCGCGCCAACTGAAACCCACTACCCGGCCGGACGAGGCATTCTCGCAAGAGAATAATTTTAAGGGCAACGTGGAACGCCATGCGATGGAGTTCCGAAAGCCGCTGGGATTTGAGTGGGCCGACCGAAAAGGTCTGCCTTATCCGTACAAACCAGACCCGGTCGCAGACGTGGCGGGCGTCGTGAAGGCGTTTGCCGGGATTGGTAAAATCGATCCTGAGAAGGACCGTTGATGCCGCCGCGAATTGTCTAAACTCGCCGCTTGCTTACACTCCGCTTGCTATGGCGAAGGACGAGGCGGCGATCGACTCGGAACCTGTTTCAGGTCGGGCCATCACCTGGCGATCTATTCTGCTTGGGCTCATCGGCGTTGTGCTGATCTGCGGCATCGCTCCCTATAACGCATACGTCGCGAATAATACCGATATCATCGGCAATGCCCTTCCCATCGGCGTGTTGATGTATTTCTTCAGCTTCGTGCTGTTCATCAATGCGCCGCTCTATTGGCTGGCGCCCAAACGGGCGGTGAGCAGCGGCGAACTGGCGGTGGCGCTGGCGATGGTGCTGGTCAGTTGCACGCTGCCGGCGGCCGGGCTGATGCGATACCTGCCGGGTCACCTGATCTCGTTCTTCTCCCATTCCACCCTGAATCGCGATTACGAAATGCTGATGCGCGACCTCCATCTGCCCGACTGGCTGTGGCCGAGGTTCGCATCGAGCGATGTGATCGAGCGCGGCAATGAGGCGGTGGTGCGGGATTTCATCACGCGCGTGCCAAGTGACGGCGATTCGATATGGGCGCATCTGTCGGCGATTCCGTTTTCACTGTGGGTGACGCCGGCGCTGACGTGGGGGATTTTCTTCGCCGCACTGTACGGCGCGGTGCTGTGCCTGATGGCGATCTTCCGCGAGCAGTGGGCCGCCAACGAGCGGCTGCCGTTCCCACTGGCGACGGTGTTCGTCTCGCTGATCGACCCGCCCGAGCCCGGCCGGATGGTGAACCGGCTGTTTCGGTCACGCAGCTTCTGGTTCGTATTTTCCGGCGTTTTCTGCGTCCACGGCATCAATGCGCTGAGCCGATACCTGCCCGGATATGTGCCGCCGATGCCGTTGCAGTTTGACTTAAGCGCCATGCTCGCCGACCCGCCTTTCAACGCGCTGGACTGGCAGGTGAAGGTGCAGGCGATCTCGTTCACGGTGGTTGGTCTGGCGTATTTCATTCGGGGCTCGGTGGCGTTCAGCCTGTGGTTCGCGTTCGCGGTCGTGGAGATCGCGCACATGGGTTACGCGATCCGCGGCAGCGACTACAGCGACGGGATGCAGCGCGACCAGATGACCGGCTCATTGGTCGCGCTCGCGGCCGGCATTCTGTGGGTCGGGCGGGCGCAGCTGGCGCGCGTGTTCCGACATATGGTCGGCCGGCGCGCGGAGGGGGAATCCAAAGGGCGCTTCATCCCGTACTCGCTTGCCGGCTGGGGTTGGATCGGGTTTATGACGATCATGGTCATCTGGCTGCACCTGGCCGGGGCGTCGGTGGTCGGGGCGATCGTGGTGGTACTGCTGATCATGCTCGCTTACCTGGTGCTGGTGCGCATCGTCGCCGAGACGGGACTGCCGTACGCGCAGACGTGGCTGGAACTCAGCCGGCCGTGGCTGATGGCGGGCACGAGTCTCGGCATTCGCACCACCGTGCCCTCCTATTTCTGGGGATCGTTTTTCACCAGCGTGCTGATGCAGGACGTCCGCCAATCACTGCCGTCGTACGCGCTGCACGCGATGCGCACCACCGACATCATCCACAACGGCCGGACGCCCGCGAAACGCGCCGTGGCGATCATCGGCTGCATCGTGCTGGCGCTGGCGGTTGGGTACGTCGTCTCCGGGGTCAGCACGCTCTACATCCACTACACCTACGCGGTCAGTCTCGATAAGAACGGGACCGGAATCGATAAGAACGCCTGGGGCTGGTACACGATGCCCGATACCTACGTACTGAGCCCGACGGTCGCGTATCAGCCGCCGCGGAATATACCGGTGGAGCCGCACGGGCGGCTTTCACACGTGGCGGTCGGACTGGGGATCACCGGACTGATGAGCTATTTACGCCTGAATTTCAGCGGTTGGCCGCTGCACCCGGCGTGCTTCATGCTGGCTCACACGTGGAGCATTCGGATGACGTGGTTCAGCATCTTCCTGGGCTGGCTGGCCAAGTCGCTGGTAGTGCGGCTCGGCGGATCAAAGCTCTTCGACTCCGCCCGCGACGTCTTCCTCGCACTGATCATCGGCGAAGCAATCGCAACAGCGTTCTGGCTGATCGTCAGCCTCGTCCGCGCCGCCAGCGGGCTGACGTTTGAGCCGATGCAGTTCATTCCGTCTTAAAATTGAAAATGGGATTGGCCACAGAGGCACGAGACACAGAGATAAATACGAAGATTTGGAACCGCAGATTACGCAGATGACACAGATAATAAAAATTCGTTTTATATTTAAATCTGCGTCATCTGCGTAATCTGCGGTTCACCCGTTTTCTCTTCTCTGTGTCTCTGTGTCTCTGTGCCTCTGTGGCAAATTCTCCGAGATCACCGAACTTTGCCGATGATCAATCCGCCGACGAAGCCGACCAGTACCGCGCCAAGGCCGATGCCGGCGACGATGATCATGCTCATCTCTGTGAAGTTCTGGATCAGGCCGGAGCGCGTGTTCAGTACACCGCCGGCGAGTGCGAGGATGCCGACCAGAGCGAACAGCGATGCCATCAGCGCCATTCCGCCGATTGCGGGCGCCATCGCGTCGCGCGCTTCGACATAGGTGGGCGGCGTGATGATTCGCGAGGACGAATGCGACAGCGATACGGCGCTGAGCCCAGCCGACCCGCCGGCGGCGCTGGAGGTGACTGTCTCGCCGGAGCGCGTTGCGCCGGCGCGGCTGCCGCCGGGGATTTCGTCGAGCACGGCGCCGAGGCTGGTGTTGTCGCTCTCGCGCGTGAGGTCGAGCAGGCCGGAGCCGGAGCCCATGCCTTCGATATTCAGTTGATCGGCGATCGCGGGGTTGACCGCGGTCTGCGCCATCGGGTCGGCGTCGGCGTCATCACCCAGCAGGTTGATGCCGCTGCGGCTGCCGGACATCGATCCCGCCATCGAGCCGCCGGCCAATGAACCACCAGCCATCGATCCGCCAGCCATCGATCCACCCGCCAATGATCCACCGGCGCCCGAGCCGGACATGGATCCGCTCAATCCCGACAACCCGCTGCCACTGCCGGTATTGCCCGCCGCGGGCATCGCCATTCCCGAGCCGCCCATGCGCGGCGACGGCATTCCGCCGACCGAGCCGGAGAGCCCGATCGAACCGGACAGCCCCAAATCCGCCGCGAGCGCTGTGTCTTCCTTCAGGCTCGCCGGCGAAGGACGGGCGCCTTCGGAATCGGTGAGCGAGATCACCGGGCTGGAGCCCGAGCGCGAGTCGATCAGGCCGATGGGCGCGCCGGTGTCGGACATGCCGAGGTTGATCTGGTCGCCGCCGGACGCGATCTCGGTCTTGAGCACGTCCACTTGGTCGGCTTTAAACATCAGCCGCGGGCCGTCGCGAAATTCGCGCAGTCGGCCTTCACGTGTGAGCTGCTTGATCTCTTCGTCGCTCTTGCCAAGCGTCTGCTTGGTTTCGTCGAGCGTGTAAAACATCTTTGCCATCATGGTGCGAACTCCTGGAGACGAAGCCTCGGACAAAATCTTTCAGCCAACTCGAATTTAATTTGCCACAGAGGCACGGAGACACAGAGAAATACGAAGAGTTGGAACCGCAGATTGCGCAGATAAAGAATTCGTTTCATATTTAAATCTGCGTCATCTGCGTAATCTGCGGTTCACCCGTTTTTCTCTTCTCTGTGTCTCTGTGTCTCTGTGGCCAATTCCGTTTTCACTACTTCGCCTCGATCACCCGGGCGGTATCGGCTTCTTTGTCCGCCCAGCGTTTTACTTCGTCGGGCGTCGGGTCGTCGGTGTTAAAATTCCGCAGCCGGCGGTCGTTGGCGAAATCGCGCGCCGCAGCCAGCTTCAGGCGTCGCTCGCCGGCGATGTAGTGGTAGACCATCAGGGTCTGCCGATCCACATCCATCACATAACAGCCCCACTGCTGCGGCGACAATTGCCCCGGCATCAGGAACAGCCCCGCCCCACCCGCGATCGGCTGCGCCGGCTGCTGTGCCATCGCCACGGGAAAGAACGAAGGGGATTCCGATCGCCCGAGCAACACCACCAACACCGCCGCCAATAGTGCGGCATTGAGATACAGCCCAAGGGCGAGCAATTTTGATGATCCGAACGACTTCATCGACTCCGCTTTCCGAACAGGCCCGTCAGTGTACCGTTCCGAACGTAACTGCGGCAAGTCTCATCACTTTCCGCAACTTCATGGTCCGAATTATCGACGTACTGCCGTTTTGGCAGGTGGGTTCGTTTGGTCTTTTGTGTTGTATGTTTTGCATTTCAGTGTTTGGGTTCGTTTGTTCAGATGGGGAGTGGGGACTGGGGACCGGGGCTTGGGGAAGTTGGCTTCGTTTGTTCATCTGGTGATTGCCGTTTTTGCCTTATTCTGAGCACCTAGTTCCAACCACAGGAACATACCGCTGCGCGACTTATCCCAGTCTTTCTACGCTCTGGAGGCCCAATTGTCGGCCAAAAAAATCGGCGGTTTGAAGAGAATTTCTTGCCAACATCCTCGGCCGGAATGGTGGGGAAATGCGGGCGTCGGCGGCGCAATTTCCGGGTGATGGCTTGGACTGGGCCATTGGACCACGATGGTATGATCCGGCTCCTAGGCAGACTTTCATGAAACCGGTCCTGCTCATTCTAATCATCCTTAATGTCTTTCTGGTGGCGCTCGCGTTGCTTGCTGTTTCCGGCGTGGTTCCACAGTTGGCTTCCTGGCCCCATGATCTGATTATCCGCAACCGCTCGGGGCACCAGATCAAAGTCACCCTCATCTGCGTACACCCCGACGGCTCCCCGCGCTCCGCCAAGCTCTATCCGGACCGCACGGCTAGCCGCATGCTCAGCCCAGTTGGCGGCCTGGCAATTCCTGAAGGCGCGGACGCGACTTTCGTCTACGACAGAGAGTACGCCGAACCGGCAGCGCTGATCATCGAGGACGAGCGCGGCCGGGCGGTAGAAATGCCGGCACCGGAAACGGCGCCGAATCAACCGCTGACGTTCTCCATCGATTCGCTTGAGTCACTGGCGATTGTCACGCCGACGTACCGGTCGGTGCTGAACGAATCGAAGCGTCCGCCACGGCCGACGGGTTGGTACCTCCTTCCTTGCCTGACTTTGGTAGTTCTCGTGGCGACGTACTGGCGGACGACGCGAAACTCTCGGGCATCGAGAGAAAATCATTCTCATTCAGTTGGAGCATCATGATCTCTCTAATCGAAGAATCGGCCATCGCGTTCCGCGAGCAGAAGCGACTGGCGGAAAGCGCGATGATACAAATCACCGACGAGCAGCTGCGCACGGCACTTGATCCGAATACCAATAGCATCGCGGTAATCATCAAGCACATGGCCGGCAACATGGTCTCACGCTGGACCGACTTCCTAACCACCGATGGCGACAAACCCGACCGCAACCGTGATGGCGAATTCATTGACACATTCGCTTCGCGCGACGAAATGATGGCCGTCTGGGAATCAGGATGGGCGCGGCTTTTCTCGACGCTCAAGACGCTCTCAGACGGCGATCTGTTCAAACACGTCACGATTCGCGGAGAACCGCTCACCGTCGCGGGCGCGATCAATCGACAGCTCACCCACTACGGCTATCACGTCGGGCAGATCATTCTGATCGCGCGGGTATTGGCCAAGGACCAGTGGCAGGTCATCACCATTCCGCGCGGGGAATCCGAAACGTATAACCAGCGCGTAAGGCAACGCAAAACATAGTAGCCGAGTATGGTTTATTGAAATGCCACACACAGTGAATCAGACACCAGACTTCACCGCCGCATGGGACTTCATCCGCTGGGCGGACAATCGCATGCTCGCGGCCGCGGGAACGATTGCCGACCCGGCGGAGTATTTTCGGGATCGGGGCATTTCGCACGGGTCGGTGCATAAGCTGCTGCATCATATGATGTCGGGGCAAGCGGGCTGGTTGAACGCGTGGCGCGGCAGCCCGGATCCGTCGCTGCCGGATACGTCGGCCAATGCGTGTCCTGATCTGGCGGCGATCGTGCGCGCGTGGCCGGGCGTTCATCGCGCGGTGGGGGCGTTCATCGGCGGACTTTCTCCTGACCAACTGTCCCGCGATGTCCGCTTCCTGCGCCAGGGACGGGAGATTGTACTACCGCTCGATGCCGCGATCCGGCACCTGATCGATCACACGGCGTATCATCGCGGCCAGTTGAACACGCTCGTGAAACTCGCCGGCGGGCGGAGCGTGTGGCTGTCGTACTGGGTTTACGCAATGCGCCTGCACCCGCAGGCCGGGGGCGTGACGGATGCGGATTTCATGTTTTACACCCCTCCATGAGACTCGCGAAGCTTCAATTCCGTTGGAAACCAGTATAATACCTGCAACCGGGGAGGCCTCGTGTCGCTGACAGTTCTTCAGACAACGCCCATCTTTCGCATCTTCGACATCGCCAAGGCGAAGGAGTTTTACATCGACTTCCTCGGCTTCACCCTGGACTGGGAGCACCGCTTCGACGAGGCCGCGCCGCTGTACATGCAGGTCTCGCGCAACGGGTTAACACTACACCTCTCGGAGCACCACGGCGACGCGTGCCCGGGCTCGACGGTCTTCGTGCGCGCTCAGGGCGTGGCCGACTTCCACGCGGAGATCACCGCCAAGCAATACGGCTACCTGCGGCCGGGCATCGAAACAACTTTTCACCAGTCGCAGTGCATGGAACTGATAGACCCGTTCGGCAACCGTCTGCGCTTTGACGAGGCGATGAAACCGCCGCCGAAACCGGACAGGTGATCGTTGGTTAGCACACGACGCCGACGTCACCACAATCCGCGTCAGCGACGGGCTGCTTAGGGACCGGAAATTTCTGATGACATGGCTCGCCGACGGATGTCGAATTAGTTGATACGCTGTTGGTTACATTCCGACTGGAGCACAAATGGACGCCAAAACATTCCGCACCGCCACCGCGACGGTGCTGACTGAAATCTGCGACGGGCCGGTCGATGCGAAGTTGACGTGGGTTGTCAGCAATACGCCCGGCAGCGGTGTGCTGGGCACGGTCAGCGCGCTCAACGCCGAGCAGGCCAAGCACCGCCCCGCCGGCGCATCGCACTCGGTCGCCGAGCACGTGGCGCACATGGTCTTTGCGCTGAAGCTGGCGCGCCAGTACGCGGCCGGCACGATCGCGCCCGGCGACTGGGACTCGAGCTGGAACACCGGCGATCTGGACGACGCCGCGTGGGCGGCGCTGCAGGACGCATTGCGCGCGGCATATCAGGATTTGCTCGCGTTTGAGACGCCGGACGAAACGTTCGATTCATTCGAGACCGTCTGCGGCTTTTGTGCGACCGTCGCGCACGCGGCGTATCACCTGGGCGCGATTCGGCAGTTGGCGGTGATTGCGAAATAATCGCCGCAACTCACTGCCGACGACAAACACGCATTCCGCGATCCGGCGGCCAAGCGTTATCATCCCCCGCCGATGATCAACTCCGCGACAACGCTTCCCGAACCGCACGCGCCATCGAATTGGCCGTGGGTGGAGATCGGGCGGTTGCGGCGGCTGCAGCGGCAGCGGTATGAGCTGCCGATTCGCGATCTGCATCCCAAGCTGGCCGGCCTGCGGATTCTGCACCTGAGCGACATCCACATCGGCCGCACCTGGATGCCCGCGTGGGACGGATTGCTGGCGTGGGTGCAGCGCGATCCGCCGGATGTGATCTGCATCACCGGCGATCTGGTGGACAACAAATTCGACCATCGCCCGGCCATCCCGCTGCTGGAGAAATTCGCCGCGGGGCTGCGGTCGCGCCTGGGCGTGTATGTCATTCTCGGCAACCACGACACCGAGCTTTTGCCACTGCGCGCCCCGAACCTGCCGTGGCGGCTCCTGTGTAATGAATCGGTGCAACTGCGCGATGAAGACGTGGTGCTCGAACTGATCGGCCTGCACGGCGTGCATCCGCAGGACGTCTCGTCTGATGTTCTGGAAAGACTCCTGCCGATCCGCTCGACTATCGACGGGGAATCGCGAGTAAGAATCGTCCTCTCGCATTATCCGGCGCACGCCCTGCCGCTGGCGCGGAGCGGAGCGGACATTGTTCTAGCCGGCCATACGCACGGCGGGCAGGTCTGCCTGCCCGGCGGCGTGCCGATCATCACGCACGATTATCTACCACGCCGATTCGCGCGCGGAGCACACCGGATTGGCGAAACATGGCTGATCACCAGCCGCGGCTGCGGATTCAGCAAGCTGCCGATCCGCGTTTTCTGCCCGGCCGAGACGATTGAGATCGTGTTGACGAAGATGAATGCGTGAAACCGCGACTCGACTGAGCTCGTCGAAGTCAGATTACGCAGATTAGAAATGCGCAATTATTCTTCTTAATCTGCGGCATCTGCGTAATCTGCGGTTACATGTCTGCGAAATCGCGATCAGGCGGCGACGTGTTCGTCGGCTTCTTCGACGACTGCCTCGGCCTGCTCGATCTTCTCGGCCTCGGCGACCACCGCGTCGCTGATGCGACCGCCGGACTGCACTTGGTCAAACTTGACGGCCACGCGCTTGCTGACACCCTGCTCCTGCATCGTCACGCCGTACAGCAGATCGCCGATCTGCATCGTGCGCTTGTGGTGGGTGATGATGATGAACTGGCTGAGCGACAGAAACTCCTGCACGATCAGGCCGAAGCGGACGTTGTTGGCTTCGTCCAGTGGGGCGTCCACTTCGTCGAGGATGCAGAACGGGCTGGGCTTGCTCTTGAAAATGCTCATCAGCAGCGCGATGCAGGTCATCGCTTTTTCCCCGCCGGAGAGCTGGCTGATGCTGACGGGCTTCTTGCCCGGCGGGCGCGCCATGATCTCAATGCCGGCATCGAGCGGGTCGACCGTCTTGCGCATCACCGCCACGGGTTCGCCGGGCAGCGCCGCCTCCTTGGCGGCCTTCATGGCTTCGGTGTCTTCGACTTCGAGCTCCAGATAGACATCTGCGCTGCCGCCTCCGAAGAGCTTACGGAACAGGTGCTGAAAATGCTCGCGCACCGCGTTAAACGTCTGCTCGAAGCGAACCGAGCTTTCCTTATTGATCTCGTCGATCAACTGCTCCATCTGCGCCTTGGCTTGCGCCAGATCGGCGAGCTGCGTCGCGTAAAACTGCGAGCGCTGCTCTAGCTCATCCATCTCGCCAATGGAATCGAGATTGACGTTGCCTAGTCTGTGGATCTTGTCCTTCAGGTCCTTGATCTCGGTGCCGATCCGCTCCCAGTCGGTCGCGCCGGGGGAGTATGGGAAGACTGCGTTGGGATCAGCAGCTTGCGCTGCAGCGTGGCGATCGACTTCTTCCTGGTAGCGGGTTGCGACATCAATCTGCAGTTCATCCTGCGTGCGGGTTGCGAGTGACTCGCGTCGTACACCTAGTTCGCTGTGTTGTAATTGAAGCGCATGCAGGCGTTGTTCGAGTTCACCGTGCAAACCGCGGATGGATTCAACCTTGCCGGTGAGGGTGCGAACGGCTTCGGACGCGGTCTGCAACTGCGCGACGAGATTCGCGACCGCTTCGCGCAGTTCGTCGGCCCGGCGCGTGTGCGTCTCTTCGTCGTGACGGCCGTGCTGGAGCTCGGCTTCGACGACGCCGCGGCGGTCGGCGGCGGTGTTGATGGATCGGGTCATCCGCTCGATCTGCTGGGCGATCTCCTGCTGCTGGCTCCGCAGCCGATCGACCGCCTGGCGGGCGCCGAGCTGCTTTTCCTGCACCTGGCCGAGCGATACGCGGCAGGTCGTCAGGTCTTCGGCGAGGTGCTTTACCTGCTCGACGAGTTCAATCTGCTGCGTCGAAAACTCCTCGATCTGCACCTGCAGCGCCTGCTGCCTTGATTCCTGCGTCTGGCGCTGTTCGGTGAGCGTTGCCTGCTCCGTCGTGAGCCGGCCGGTCTGGTCCAGCAGATTCTGAAGCTCGCGGTCAAGCAGCGGCAGTTCGCGGCTGAGCGATGTCAACCGATCGGTGATCTGCTGCGACTGGCTGGTGATCTCCACGCGGTGCGTATTGAGCTGATAGATCGCGTTGCGGAGCTGATTAATCTGCTCCTCGACTTCCCTGGCCTGCTCGCTTGAGGCGTTGAGCTCGGTCGAGAGCTGGGCGATCCGGTCGTCGGTTTCGGCGATCTGCAGGACCAGCGCATCGAGCTCCGAGCGGCGCGACAGCAGTCCCATGCTCGCGCCGTGCGGGCCGGCTTTAAGAACGCCGTCCGATTCGAGCAGCGCGCCGCCGGTGATGACATATCGCCAGCCCGCCGGGCCGGATTGCTGGAGGGCGATGGCGTCTTCGAAGGTGTCCACCACGGCGGTCTTGCCGAGAAGCGTGTGGACAACGGACGCGTCTTTCTGCTCGAATTTTACGAGGTCGGTCGCGAGGCGAAGTTTTTGTGGGTGTTGGTTCCAGTCGTACGCCAGTTCCCTCTCCCTCTGGGAGAGGGTTAGGGTGAGGGGGCTCGACTCACTCGTCGCGCTTTGATCAGACGAAGCACCCTCACCCCAGCCCTCTCCCGGCGGGAGAGGGAGTGAAGAGCCTTCTCCCGACGGGAGAGCGAGTGGAGCGCGTTCTACAAATGAGACGCGGCCGCTTAATTGTCTCAATGATTCGAACGGAACCGAAGCGACCGAATCCACCACCAGCCATTGATCGCGGCCGTCCAGCGCGGCCTCGATCGCCTGGGCGTGTTCTACATCCACGCGCATCAGGTCCGCGACGATGCCCTGCACGAACGGGAACTGCTGCTCGCGGTTCTTCAATACGTTTTTCACCGCGTCGCTGACGCCTTCGCGGCGTGCTTCCAGATCCTGAAGCAGCTTCTGTCGCGAGACCAGCGCCGATCGGTGTTCCTTGGCGGCGCCGAGTTGCTCGGTGATCTGCTTGATCTGCTGGCCAAGCTCCGAGGACGCGGTTTTGCGGTCGTTCTGTTCGGCCTGCCGCTCGCCGATCTGCGCGTGCACGCCGGCTAGTTTTTCTGATAATTCGCCCGCCAGGGATGTCGCGGTCTCCGTATCCGCCACCACCTGTCGGCGGCGATCGCCTTGCCGTTCCTGGTTGGCGGCGATGTTCTTCCGCTCGATATCAATCGATGCCAGCCGGCTATTGACGCGCGAGAGCTGCCGCATCAATTCCAGAATGCCCTGCTTGTTGTCCTCGATCTGGTTGACCAGCTTGTTGAGCGTAAGCTGACCGTCCTTGAACGCCTGCTGCTTTTGCTCAATCTCGGCGCGGCGCGAATCGAGCTCGGCGGTGAGCTGCTGGAGATTGGCGGCCTCGGATTCCAATTGCCCGCTGATCTCGGCCTGGCGGGCTTGCGACGCCTCGGAATCTCTGGCCAGCGATTCGATCTGTTCGGCGATTTGCTTCAGTTGCTGCCGGGCGTATTCCTGCTTCTGGTGGGCAGCGCGGACCAGCGCCTGCGCCTCGACGAGTTCGTGCTCGGCACGCTGTTTGGAATTACCGATCTGGTCGGCCTGATCGCGCGTGGTCGCCAGCTCATTCTGGCGCTTCGCCAGATCGCCGGCGACGTCATCGACGCGGAACTGGGTTTCGTCCTTTTCCTTTTCCACCCGAACAAATTCGCCGTGCAGCTTGTGATATTCCTGTAGCGAGTAGCCGAGGCGCAGTTCGTTGAGGCGCACTGAATATTCCTGGTACGTTCGCGCGCGGCTCGCCTGCACCTTCACCGACCGCAGCCGGCGATCGACTTCCAGCACGATGTCGTTCACGCGTAGCAGGTTCTGGTCCACCTTCTCGAGCTTGCGCTGCGTCTCTTTTTTCTTGACCTTAAACCGCGATATCCCGGCGGCCTCTTCGAAGATGATCCGGCGCTGCTGCGGGTTGCTCTCGAGCAGCTGCGCGACGCGTCCCTGCTCGATCACGCTGTAGGCATCGACACCGACGCCGGTGTCGAGGAACAGGTCGCGAATGTCTTTGAGCCGGCTGACCTGGCCGTTGATGGTGTATTCGCTGGTGCTGTCGCGATAGAGACGCCGTCCGACGGCCACCTCTTCGACAGGCAGATTGAGCACGCGATTGCCGTCATCGCGGATGGGGTTGTCAAACACCAGGACGACTTCCGCCATCCCCGCCGGCTTGCGGTTGCCCGAGCCGTTGAAGATCACGTCCAGCATCGCCTCGCCGCGCAGGCTCTTGGCGGACTGCTCGCCGAGCACCCATTTGACCGCGTCAACAACATTGCTCTTGCCGCACCCGTTGGGACCGACAACGCACGTAACTGGTTGATCGAACAGGAATTCCGTTCGATCAGCGAATGATTTGAAACCGTGCAGAACGAGCTTGCGAAGTCGCATGCGTTAGGTCCTCCATGACCCTTCCCGGGGTTATTCGCGCCGGCATCCATGCAGGCGGGTACTCATAAGACGCTCATCAAACCAATTTCGGGCGTAAAGTGCAACAGCGTAAGGAATTATCGGACACTTGGTCGGCAAAATGGCAGATAATTTCCGGGTCTGATCGGGCAATCGTACATAAATACATACCGGAGCTGGCAATATGGCAATTACAGTGAAACCGCTGCGACCCGGTCAAACGCTTTTGGACAGAATGGTGTCGGCCGTGGAAAAGGTGCGCCAGCGCCTGTTACGTGCGGTTACCGCACTGGAAGCCGCCGGCGTGCCATACGCGATTGCCGGTGGGAATGCCGTCGCCGCCTGGGTCGCGACGATCGACGAAGCCGCCGTTCGTAACACGCAGGACGTGGATATTCTGCTGCGGCGCCAAGACATGCCCGCCGCGACCCGGGCGCTGGAGACCGCGGGGTTCGTCTACCGCCCCGACTCGGGGATCGGCATGTTTCTCGACGGGCCGGATGCCAGGGAACGCGATGCGGTGCATATCGTTTTTGCGAGCGAAAAGGTTCGGCCGGACTATGATGCCAGTGCACCCGATGTATCGGATTCCGAAAAGCACGATCGATTCCAGGTTCTCTCGCTTCATGCGCTGGTGACAATGAAATTAACGAGCTATCGCGACAAGGACAAAACCCACCTGCGCGACATGCTCGAAGTCGGCCTGATTGACGCCTCGTGGCTTTCGCGATTTGCTCCGGAGTTGAGCAAGCGTCTCAAGATTTTGATCGATTCGCCCGAGGGATGACGCAGCGGCGGCGTATCGGGCGCTTCAACCATGTCGTTCGTGAAGTGTACTCATGTCGGAGGATCCTCATGAAAGCTTTGATTACGTTTTTCCTGTGCGCGTGCGTCTTATTCTGCGGCGCAGCCCGCACTCTTGCCGCCGATGAGGCCGTGCCTGCGGCCAAGCCGACGATCTTCGTCTGCGGCGATTCGACCGCGAAGAACAACGGCAAGACCAAGGAAGGCCTGCAGATGCAGGGCTGGGGGACGCCGATTGCGGCCTATTTCGATCCCGCCAAAGTGACCGTCAGCAACGTCGGCCACGCCGGGCAGTCGAGCATGTCGTATTACAACAAGGATTGGCCGAACGTATTACCCAAGATCAACAAAGGTGATTACGTCCTGCTCGTCTTCGGCATCAACGACGGCGGCACGCCCGCCGGCATAGGCGACGAAACCAGGCCCGGCAAAGACGGCGCCGAGCAGCACACCTACGGCTGGTACATGTCCAAAATGGCGACCGACGCCCAGGAGAAAGGCGCGCAAGTCTTCTTCCTCACCGTCACCACGCGCAACATGTGGACTAACCCGAAGGCGAAATTCAAAGACGCGACGCCCATCGGCGAATTGCCGGCGGACTACGACGCGAAGGACGACAAGATCGAGCGCGGCACCGCAGGCGGGCGGATGACGCAGACCACCAAGGACGTGGCCGCCAAGCTGAATCGGCCGGTCTTTGATCTCACAAATTTCTGCGCCGATCTGTACGAAAAAATGGGCCGCGAAGAGGTCAACAAACTCTACAGCGACCACAATCACACATATCCGCCGGGCGCCGATCTGGTCGCTTCATCGATCGTCTCGGGATTAAAAGCGCTCAAAGACAGCCCGTTCGTCCCGCTGCTGTCTGAAAAAGGAAAAGCCGTGCCGGCGGCAGATGCGAAGTATGTGAGCGACAATCTGAAACAGTGAGGCCGCAACCAGCTGCCAAAAAAACCGGCTGCCCAAAATCCGTGGCATGGGCTTCCAGCCCATGTTCTACATCACGGCGGGAAAACATGGGCTGGAAGCCCATGCCACAAAATACCTGACTACGCGTTGATCGTGCCAATTAACACGTTGCTGAACGCCTGACCGGCGGTGACGGTGATGTTTGCGGGCGCGGTGGTCACGCGATAACCCGCGGGCAACACGCGACGAATCTTGTACGTACCTGCGGCCAGACCGTCGAAGCGGAAACCGCCGCTGGCATCGGTCGTCGTCTTGCGCTCATTGGCGTCAAGATAGTTGTCGCCATCCAGATCGATAAAGACCGTCTTGCCGGATTGCCCCTGATCATCCGCGTCGGCGATGCCGTTCTTATTGTTGTCCCAGAACAAGCGCCCGGCGATCGACGCGTTGATCGTTGTCGGCGGTGGTGGTGGCGGAGGCTCCACCGGCGGAGGCGTTTGAGGCGGCGGAGTGGACTGACTGGCCGCGCCAATCGCGCAGAAATCGATCCCCGCGCGCGTCGCGCCTGTGGTGACCGCCGCTTTAAACGCGGCGTTGGCGGTGGGGAAAGTCTGTGACCATCCGCTGGGCAACACCTGCCGCAAGTAATACGTGCTGGCCGCGATATTGCTGAAGATGTACTTGCCGTTGCTGGCGGTGACGCGCGTCGGCTCGGCGCCGTCGAGCTTCCCGTTATTGTTCAGATCGACCCACACAGTCCGGCCGGCGATGCCACTCTCGCCGCTGGACCATTTGCCGTCGTTGTTCGTGTCCCGAACCACATATCCGCTGATGGTCGATGTCCCCGGCGGCACCTCGCCCGGCGGCGGTGGTGGTGGCGGAGGAGGAGGGGGCGGCGGGGGCGGCGGCGGCGGAACGGGTGTGTGGGCGATGCCTACCCAGACGCCGCGCGTCGCGCCGACGATAATCGTCTGGTCCGATGGCGACAAACTCAGGTACGCATCCGACGGCGTCGCAATCCGCAACCGATAGCCGCCGACTGAAAGCGGAGAGAATATTGCGAGCCCGTCGCTATTGGTCACGGAGCTAAGTTCGCCTGCGTCAGGCTGACCGTCATTGTCGGTGTCGATGAACGCTTTGATCCCCGCCAAGCCGCCGTCACCCGAATCGCGCACGCCATTGCCGTTCTTGTCGTCGAAGACTCGGACGGACAACTCGCCGGTCGGCAGCGGGGCGTATTCGGGCAGGCCGACTTTCCAGTCGGTCGTCGCGCCGGAGGAAACGGTCAAGACCGCCTTGCCAAGCTCGCCGCCGCGGGCGATGCGAACGCCGTAGTCGCCGGATGCCAGGCCGGTGAAAGTCGCGGTGCCGTTGTGGTCGGTAAATTGCACCGGCTCGTCGGCCGGGTCGAAGGACGCGTCATTGTTCAGATCGAGATACACCTCCGCGCCGGCAATCGGCACGTCCATCGCCCGAATCGCTCCGCCGGGATCGCGAGATGTGAAGACCGTCACACGAATCGCGCCGACATTCGCGCCGGGCGATTGATCCACAAAGCCCACGGCCATCGACGCGGATGCTCCCGGCGACACCGTCACCAGACCGGTTTGATTTGTGGAAGGCGCATAGCCAGTCGGCGTCCGGGCGCGCACCGCATAGGTGCCCGGCCGCACATTCGTAAACGTCGCCACGCCAGCCGAATCAGTCAGCGCGGCCGGCTCGTCGCTGTTAAACAGGTTGTCATTGTTCTGATCCAGGTACATCAGCACGCCCGATAGCGGCAATTCACCATTATCCTGCACAGAGTCGTTGTCGGCGTCGTTGAACGCG
>JACMML010000116.1 GCA_014379105.1 Phycisphaerae bacterium | reverse complement strand
TTTGTAACGCCGTAGGTCGCCGCACAGCAACGATTAGATTGCTCGAATGAGGACAAAATAACGGTTCTCGGCTTCCGTTATATTTTGTAACGGACTAAAAGCTTTCATCCTCTGTGTTAGCCCACATGATGCGCGCGGAAAATCAATACCCCTGTCCGCGGTGACAATCGTCGAGTCGAAATTTATAACGAACAAGTCTGCGCGCCGCTGATCATGACAAGTGCCGCGAGTGCTGGCTTTAGCTGGCAGGGATGCTCCGGGTGTTCACCGAAATGCGCTCAAATTTGACCCGTGTTAATTCGGGAATGGAGGGGAGACGTGCGGCGGCCGAAAGCTTCGGCAGGCGGGCAATGTAGTGTCAAATATGGGTATGTGGCAGGTTGTCCAAAGCCAGGGTTTTCGATTCGGCAGGGCTACACATCCGGCCTCTCACGTAGCGCCAGGATCCCGGCGAGGAACAACACCAAGCCCATCAAAAGCGTTAGCCATATACCGCCCGGCGCTCCGTCGGAGGACAGCCAGACGGAGAAGACCAGCAGCGCGATTGACGCGCCGACGCAGAACCACGCGACTAGTAATTGATTCATCCCAGCCATTCTACCGGATAAAGTACCCTCCGGGGGGCGATGCAACGCAGATAGAGGGGCAATGCAAGCACGTCGCAATGAAGCGCCGTCGAGGGTGGGTATGGAGGTGTGTAATAGTGCGGAGCTAACGGGGCGGGCGCTGAACGTGCCCACCTATCGCAACATCGTCGTCGGTCCTCATCGCGACTCCCCCTCTTACGCCGATGGCAGTGAGTTAAGAGCGGGTGAGGCGTAGCCTCGACGAAAGAAGATGCAAGTTTCGCGGAAAGGTACAGTCCTTCCGCATTGGCGGGCGGCACAGCCGCTGTTCAACATCGCTATCTTAATCCCATTGCGCTTTTACGCCGGGCTCACTTAGGGTTCCGCAATTTCCTGTGAGAGTTTTTTTCCGTTTGTTGGGTTTCACCCGAAGTGCCTGTGATGCCGCTTGGAATAAAACGAGCCGATTATGGTATTAAACAATCGGTAGGCTATAATGTGCCTTAAAACTTTATGACCAACTTGGAGCGTCAACGCTCCCAATTATTTGGAGGGTTTTGATATTATGTCTTGCTATCTCAGTCTGATTCTTGCCGCCTTGCTCCTTACCGCAACGCTGGCTTGCAATGCAGTCACTAAAGCTACCGCCGGTGTGACGATTCCTGACCCGGCTGTTTCCGCTCCGCTTGCGACCGCTAAAGGCGAGCAAACCGCCGTCTTTGCCGGAGGCTGTTTCTGGGGCGTCGAAGCGGTGTTCGAGCACGTCAAAGGAGTCACCGAAGTCACATCCGGGTACTCAGGTGGAGCCGCAAAGACCGCTAATTACGAGGCAGTTAGTGATGGTGACACCGGGCATGCCGAAGCGGTTCGCATCATTTACGATCCGTCTCAAGTTTCGTATGAGCAACTGCTCAAGATTTTCTTTTCCGTCGCACATGATCCGACCGAGTTGAATCGGCAGGGACCGGACACCGGTTCGCAGTACCGTTCTGCAATCTTTTACACTGACGAGAATCAGGAACGCATCGCGCGTGCTTACATCGCTCAACTAGATCAAGCCAAAGTTTTTAAGCGATCGATTGTTACCCAGGTTGTCGCACTCGATTCTTACTACAAGGCAGAGGCTTACCATCAAGACTACCTTGCAAATCATCCGAACGAGCCTTACATCATGATCAACGACCAGCCGAAGGTTGCAAACCTTCGCAAGCAATTCCCTGACCTATACAAATGAAGATTGTTCGTCTAAATCAGACCCCACTACAATGGCACACGCGGCAGCGTCGTAGCACAGACTTCAGTCTGTGGCAACATCATGGAATAGTTATGCCAAACTATGATTGAAGTGATTGACTGCATCGTTAAATCGTTTGCCCGTTCACCTGATCGCCATAGAAGTCGCCGTCTCGACGACGCGTGAAGGAACACTGCCTGGTGGGTTTAATGCGGGTCTTGCCGCTCGTACAGAGTCCCTTCTTCGTATGCCTGCATCAGGTGTTCGAGCAATTTGATTTTGCTGCGTATATGCGCGCCCTGTTCACAGTCTGCGACACGTCGCAACTGGTCGTAAGAACGCAGCACAGTTATTTCAGGCATGATGTCGGCACCCGTATGGATAACATCGGCGATTGATGCAAAGTGATGATGCTCGGCGAGCGCAATGCGGTCAGCGGCTAAGATCAGCGTGTAGCCGCGGTCACCGTAGGCTTCCGAGAAAGCGCCGTCAATCGTTACGGCGTTACCGCCGCGCTTGACTGGTTGTTCGCCGTGCTCGACTCGGACGGGCACGTGACCGTTGACGATCAAGCCTTCGCTTTCCGACACGCCGAACTCGGCGAGCACACGGCGACAAAACTCTGCGTCGTGGATGAACTCAAAGTACGCATTCTTGTGCTCCTCATGCGTGGATTCATCGGCGATGAAGTAGGTCTCAAAGGTCGCCATGCGGTCTTTGCCGAACAGCGGCGAGAGCGGATGCGCCCACAGGAACCA
>JACMML010000115.1 GCA_014379105.1 Phycisphaerae bacterium | reverse complement strand
TTTGTATTTCGTACACTCGCCGGCGCGTATTTCGGCACCATCATGCTTTTTCGAGGAATTGGTATAACCTGTGGCGCACACGCAGGTTATGATATCCTCATCTGCATCCTGCGCGAATTGTCGCACGTTGATAACTAAGATTTTTATTCCGTTAACGCCGGCTATCGCTATACTCCGCTTCGTCAGGTCCAGAGCAATCCGGGCTTGATAGTTGTGATATCGACGACGTTGGCGGGCCGAACTGGATGAGGCCCGCCTTATGTCTTTAAGGCAGGACGGGAATTGCACCGTCGTCGAACACAAAGCGTTATTATTCAAGGACTTGCAATTCCAAGTCGGTCACCTTTTTTTGAAGGATGAAAGACTCCTTCTAGAAGGCACGGAAGCACAATGAGCAATCGCACCAAGCAACGTCGCTGTAGCGGCCTGACGCTGATGCTGTATCAGCGCACCCTACACCCCGAACTTTTCAAGATCCATCGCGCGGATCAGGTCAGCCGCCGTACGTACGAAGCCGATGTCTGGCTCGTCGATGGCGGACACGTAATCGCGTTTACCAGCGGCAAAAATACGCTGACGGAAGTCATCGTAAATTCCGCTCCAACGCTTACGGATCGCGGACTGCTGCAGACCATCCCCTGCCGCGGCGAGCGCTACCACGAGATGACATCGGGAAACATCAAGTACATGATCTCGACACAGGAAGAACAGCTTACCCAGACGCTCTACGACGCCTCCCGCGAGGAAATCCGTCAGTACGCACAGCGCCGGGAACTGATGCTGACGGATTCCCCCCAGACGCCCGACGGCAATGGCGGGTTCCTGTCGGTGCTGGATATTGAACGCCGCAGCCACGAGCTGCTCGTTCAGTCGTTCCACCTGTTCGATGACAGCCTGATGATCATCAAAACTCAGGGCATTTTCGAAGTCGCCCGCACATAAGCGGGTTTTAATATCGCACTAATGCGACGACCTCGAAGCCTGATTAAGCTTCGAGGTCGTTTTGTTTTTGGAGGAGACAGGAGTCTGGAGACAGAATACAGGAGGCAGAAAAGTCCCTGCGGGACGCGTTTCGTATTAGAATTTTTCCTCCTGTCTCCTGTCTACTGTCTCCCGTCTCCTCCTCCTGTTATTATCAGGCTCGAATCACTGGCTGTAGATCGCTTTGAACGGAACCGCCGGGGCTTGTTGCAGCCCGGCCTAACCAGAGAGCACTTAGTCCATGGATATTGCCGCAGTTCAATCCCAGTATGGCGTGCCCGGAAGCGGGCTGTCCGCCAATGTGCTTGTCCTGAACAAGTTTTACCAGGCCGTCCGCGTAGTGAACGTCCGCCGGGCGTTTTCGCTGCTCGCCAAGGACATCGCCGAGGTCGTCCACATCGAGACCGACCCGGTCGGCCAATCCACGTGGCACAATCTCGACCTCACCGAGTGGACGCAGCTCAGCCACCTGAAGCGCGAATTCGAGCCGGCCGAGCACGACTGGATCCACACCGTCCGCTTCGCGATGGCGGTGCCGAAGATCATCCGTCTATTGGGTTACGACAAACTCCCCCGGCAGGACGTGAAGTTCAACCGCCGCAACATCTTCGCGCGCGACAGTAATCGCTGTCAGTATTGCGGCAAGAAGTTCAGCACGATCGACCTGTCGCTCGATCACGTGATCCCCCGCAGCCAAGGTGGCAAAAGCACGTGGGACAACATCGTCTGCTGCTGCATCAAGTGCAACGTCAAGAAAGGCGGCCGCACGCCCGAACAGGCGCACCTGAAGCTGCTGAGCAAGCCGGTCAAGCCCAAGCGGTCCCCGGCGATTAGCTTCAAGTTGGCCGATGCGCGGTACAAGAGCTGGAAGCAGTTTTTGGATGAGGCGTATTGGACTGTGGAATTGAAGTAGCGCCGGTAGAGCGCCGGTATTCGAACGTTTAGCGCCGCAACTTGTTGCGGGTGTTCCGCCGGATCGGGCAATATACCCGCAACAAGCTGCGGCGCTAAACTTTGGTAGGACAGGCACACAACCGCGCCGCTTAATCAACGCAGCACCGGCAGTTGCTTCACACTCTTAGGCAAATCGAAATCGATATCTTCCTTCACCAATTCGCGCGTTTCCACGGTTGCCTCGAATTCATCTTTCAGACGATCGATCAGCTCCTGCACCAGATGATCCGGCGCTGACGCGCCCGCCGTCACGAGCACGCCGCCGGCGCCGGCGAGCCAGGCTGGATCGAGTTCGCGCGCGTCGTCGATCAGGTATCCCTTTTTTCCTGATTCCATCGCGCGATCAACCAAGCGCTGGCTATTGCTGCTGTTTTTGCTGCCGATGACGAGCACCACATCCACCTCCGGCGACCACGCGCTGACCGCGTTCTGGCGATTGGTCGTGGCGTAGCAGATATCGTCCTTGATCGGGAAGCGGATGGTCGGATATTTGCGCTTCAGCACATCAATCACCCGTTGCGCGTCGCTGGCGCTGAGCGTCGTCTGCGTCACAAAAGCGAGTTTGTGATCTGGCGGAAACGACAGCCCCTCGGCCTCCTCGGCGGATTCGACAATGACGATGTGATCCGGCGCTTCTCCGATGGTGCCGATCGCTTCGTCGTGATCGCGGTGCCCGACGAAGATGATCGTATAGCCGTCTCGGGCGTAGCGGACGACCTGAGCGTGCACCTTGTGCACCAGCGGGCAGGTCGCATCGACTTCGTACAACTCCCGTCCCTGAGCGGCGGCGCGGATCGCGGGGGAAACGCCGTGGGCGCTGTAGACCACGAGCCCGCCGGCGGGGACTTCGTCGATCGAATCGACGAACGTCACGCCCCGGGCTCGGAAGTCCTCCACCACATGGCGGTTATGCACGATCTCGTGAAACACGTAAACCGGCGCGCCTTTGCGGTGCAACACTTCATTGACCACCTCAATGGCCATGTTTACACCGGCACAGAAACCGCGGGGGTTGGCGAGAATCACCTTCATTTTGCCTGTATCATCCTATCCGAAACGACGCCACAGTGATGAGTGTAAGTGACGATTGAACGCACCCGCCTCACTCACCACTCTCACTCATCACATGCCTGATCCATTTGTCAAAATCCCCCCAGCCCGTATTCTCTTCCGTTCTTTCGCACCGGAGTTCAGTAAAGATGGCGACGATCAAGGCGTTCAAAGCAATCCGATATTCCGCCTCCCACGGCAACGATTTGTCCGCGGTTGTCGCCCCGCCGTACGACGTCCTTGACGAAGGCGGCAAGGCCGCGCTGCTGTCCCGGTCGCCGAGGAATATTGTCGGGATCGATCTCCCCTACCTGCCGCCCAAGACCGTCGGCCCGGACGAAGTGTACGAAAAAGCGGCCGCTACGTTGTCGGCATGGCTCGAGGAAGGCGTGCTCGCGACCGACGACGCCGAGAGCATCTACGCCTACACGCAGGTCTTCACCCACCGCGGCCGCGAGTACAAGCGGCGGGGATTCTTCGCGCTGGTGAAGCTTGAGCCGTTCAACACCCCCGCCGAGCCGACGAGCGTCGTGCCGCACGAACAAACGTACGCCAGCGCCATCGAAGACCGGCTCAAACTGACCCGCGCCACCAGGGTGCAACTCTCCCCCATCTTCGGGCTCTTTCCCGACCCACAAGGCGCCGTGAATGACGCGGTGTATGGCAAGCTCGGTGCGCCGCTGGTCAGCGCTACGCTCGATGGAGTCGTCAGCCAGTTGTGGCGCGTGACCGACGTGGGAATTCAGCAGACCGTCATTGACGCGATGAAGAGCAAGAAGGTTTACATCGCAGACGGACACCACCGCTACACGATGGCGCTAGCTTATCAAAAGGAGCAGCAGGAAAAAGCCGGCGGCGCGCTCCCTGCCGATCACCCGGCCAACTACTGCCTATTCGTGCTTCTCAGCATGCACGATGCCGGCTGTGTGATCCTCCCGACGCACCGCGTGGTCGGCGGGCTGAAATCGTTCGATCTCGCCACGCTTAAAGCGAAGCTCGCTGACACGTTTGCGATCGAAGAATCGACATTCACGCGCGACCAGATCGCGGCATTCGAGGAATCCCTCGCCCGCGAGGCGACGACCGTCTTCGGGTTGTACGAAGGAAAATCCAAGAAGCTCTACACGCTGAAGCCCACCCGCCCGGACGTGCTGAAGGAATTTGAGCCCGATCGCAGCGCCGCGTGGCGATCGCTGGATGTCGCAATTCTGCGGCGCTATCTCCTTGATCAAATCATCGTCCCGACCTTCGGCGGCAGCGACCTCAAGCTCGCGTACACCGCCGACGCCGAGCAGGTGCCCGCGATGACCGATGGGGAGCAGTACCCGATCGCAGTGCTGCTGCGTCCCACGCCGCTGAAGGCGCTGGAAGACCTGGGCGAGCACGGCGAAGTGATGCCGCAGAAGAGCACGTACTTTTTCCCGAAGCTCGCGACGGGGCTGGTGATCAATCCGGTCGCGTGATCTTCGGATCAGGCTTTCGATTGATCCACTGCGCATAGCTGACGCGCGGATAATCAAACCGGTCGGCCGTGCGGCAATACATTGATGGCGATCCGAGCCTGCCGATCGGCGTGAAGCCGTTGACGCGCAGGCGCTCGCCGAGCAATACGTCGGCAATGTTGAACGCGAGAACCTGTCCGATGATTAGATTATTCGCGCCGATGCGCTGGTGGCTGTGCAGCGTGCATTCCAGACTCGCCTGCGCTTCGGCGACACGCGGCACCGCAACCCGCACCGACGGCGCCGCGTGAAGACCCGCGGCCGATAGTTCGCTATCGCCTTGCGGAAAGTCTGCCGCCGACACCGTCATCGCGTCGATCAGGTCCTCGGTCACCAGGTTCACCACAAATTCTCCGGCGCCTGCATACGCGCTCGCGCCTGCCGCTGCCGGCCCTGCGGCGCGCGGGCGAAGAATGTTGCGCGCCGTATGCTTGGGCTCGCCCGATTCTTCGGAGCCTACGCTGATGATCACCAGCAGCGGGTTGCTCCCCATCGCGTTGAAGAAGCTGAACGGCGCGAGATTGATCACGCCTGCGGCGTCCATCGATGTCACCCACGCGATCGGGCGCGGAATGACGATATTCGTGAGCAGCTTGTAGCCGTCGCCGGGCGAGATGGTTGCGGCATCGATATGCATTTGCTGTGTCTCCGGTGAGACTATAGCGAGCTAATCGGCGACATGTTCGTCCGTGTTGCCGAGCACCTCGGCGATAACTGGTTTGATCGTGTCGTAATCAAATCCCCGCCGCAGCAACATGCCTACAAGCCGTCGCTTGGCGATGTGCGGCTCGAGCTTTCTAAGCGATCGCGCCTTTTTTTCGGCAAGGTCCCGCGCCATCGCGGCGCTGTCGTGCGATTCGTAGACCGTCTCGACCGCTCTGCGGGCCGTCTCACGACCCACCCCTTTTTTCGCCAATTCCATCCGCGCCCGGTTCGGCCCGTGATGCTTATATTTGGCGGCCGACTCCGCCTTTGCTTCGGCGAACTTTTTGTCGTTCACGTAGCCCAGTTCTTCGAGCTGATCCAACACCGATTCGATCACGGTCGGCCCGCACTCGTATCGCGTCAGCTTTTGCTTCAATTCGCTGCGGCTGTGCATTCGCCGCTCGATGAATTTGATCGCCTTGTCGAAGCATTCCTGCCGCACCTCGCCCTGCTGAATCGCCAGAACTTGCTCGTCCGACAACTTCGCACCTTCGACCAACCTGAATTTCGCGATCACATTAATATTGCAGCCGAAGGCGAATGATCCGTTCAAAAAAACCGACCGCCGATTCGCCCGGCGTTTTTGCTCGGTGATTTTGGTGATAGTGGGCATCAGGGCAAAGTCTCGTCGACACCAATGTTGATCTTTGGATACATCGCAGCACGCCAAGGCAAGACTTCGCGATTCATCGGCGACCTCCTACCGCTTTTTCTTCTTCTTATTCCGATCTTTCGGCTCCTGCCATCCGCTGCGCTTCGTCCGGAGCATGTTGGTTCCCGGCTGGGCGATCGCACCGAGGTCGCCACTCATTAATCCCTTCATCATCTTCATCCGGCTGAACATGTTCATCCCGCCGACGGCGCGCATCATGCTGCGGCTCATGTCGAACTGCTTGAGAAATTGGCCGACCTCGTTGACTTCCACGCCGGCGCCGCGGGCGATGCGGCGGCGCCTGGGCGCATCCACCATGTCCGGCTTTTTCCGCTCCCGGCGGTTCATCGAGTTATAGATCGCCTGCATCCGGCCCATGTGGCCTTCCACGCCTTCGCCGTTCATATTCGCCTGCTTGGCCAGTTCGCTCATGCCGGGGATCATCCCCAGCACCTTGCCCATCGGCCCGAGTTTTTTGATCTGCCCCATCTGGCTCATGAAGTCGTCGAGGGTGAACTCCCCCTTCTCCATCTTCTCGGCCAGCTTCGTCTGCTGCTCCATGTCGAACTTGTCATGCGCGGCCTCCACCAGCCCGACGATGTCGCCCATTCCAAGAATGCGCGATGCGACGCCTTCGGGACGAAATTCCTCCAGCCGATCCAGCTTCTCGCCGACGCCGAGGAATTTCACCGGCTTGCCCGTGACCATCTTCGCGCTCAGCAGCGCGCCGCCGCGCGTGTCGGAATCGAATTTGGTGAGGATCAGCCCGTCGAGTTCAAGTTTCTCATTAAAGGCTTTGGCGCTGTTGACCGCATCCTGCCCGGTCATGGAATCGAGAACGAGGAAGATCTGATGCGGCTTGACGGCCTCGTTGACGTCCTTCAATTCATCCATCAACTCCTGATCGATCGCCAGTCGCCCGGCGGTGTCGAGAATGAGGATGTCGCGGCCGAGTTCGCGCGCCTTATTGACCGCCGCCCGCGCGACCGAGACCGCCGCGCCGCGCGCGACTTCGCCATGCGGGGCGACTTTGGTGTCGTCAGCATAGATCGGCACGTCCGTCTGCTCCGCCAGCGTCCGCAACTGCTGCACCGCGGCCGGCCGCTGCAAATCGACAGCCGCGAGCATCGGGTTATGCCCCTTTGCTTTCAGATACAGCGCGAGCTTGCCGCAGGTGGTGGTTTTGCCCGATCCCTGCAAGCCGCACATCATGATCACCGTCGGCCCGGGCGTGACGGTATAAATCTGCGTATCCACCGGCCCCATCAGGTTCACAAGCTCGTCATTGACGATCTTCACCATCAACTGCGCCGGCTGAAGCGACTTGATCACTTCCTGCCCCACCGCTTTCTGCACCACCTGCTCGCAGAAGTCGTTAACGACTTTGAGATTTACGTCGGCCTCGAGTAGCGCCACGCGCACCTCGCGCATCGACTCGCGAATATTCTCCTCACTGATCCGACCTTTACCGGAGAGGTTGCGGAAAACGGAAGAAAACTTGTCGGTCAGCGTGTCGAACATACGGCTATTTTAGCCGGACGTTGGGATTTGAGCGAGACTTTGATCACCGCCGGATAAATGATGATCTTGCCAAAAGCGCGATCAAAGGTTCCGTTTGACGATGTCTCAAAGAGTCGTCAGCAACCGGTCATATGCGGCGTGCGTGCCGATCCAAAACCAGGATACGACATCGCCATCGCGGGCGCAAAGAGCACGATAGTTTTTGGACACGCGGGCGGACCAGATCCCGTGCGCAAGATGCTTGAAGTGTAGGGAAGGATGATTCGGGTCAATTTTCCAGAGTGCGAACTGCTTGTCGGCACGCTTCTGTATCGCAGTCGGGAGCTTTTGATAGCACGACCAGAACGATTCGGTCGCGTACGAACTCAAGGCCACGGCTTCGCCTTGCCCATCTGCGCGTCGGCAAGCGCCTGCTCAGCGATCGCGTCCAGCTTCCCGGCCTCAGCATCTGACTTCATCTGGCGGTCCCAGGAATCATCCAGAGCGTCACTTGAATGCAACAGCTCATCTAACTGCTCACGCTCGTCGGGTGTCAGATGGCGAATCGCATCGACGATTTCCTTGACGGTGCTCATAGACAGATTGTATCACAACATTATGCTCAGGCGATGGCTAACGCCCCCACTACACACCGGATTTGGCTAATTCCTAGATTCCCTTTTTAGCATTACGTCCAACAAGCATTCGCCCAAGGGAGCACCTTTCAAAAGCTCATGCTCCGGCAGACTCAGTGGTTTTGGTCGAATCGGATGAAGCATTATCCACCTCGGCACGCGGTTTCACGATAGCCCGCTCGCTTCGCCGGGCAACGCGTTTCATGGCCGCTTCAGCCTCAGGTCCTTCCAATGCATCGCGCTTAATTACTTGATCTCGTAATACGGTTGCAATGTCTTTTTCGTCAACATTGACTTCAACAACACGCCGCAACTCGCGTCGAATAGTACTTAGAACCGCGTCGTTATTAAGAACTAATGCCGAGAGTACGTATCGACTGGTAGCGTCCTTCCGGTCGCGCATTTCCTCTTGCGCGCCGCGCGTGACACCCTCTTTGGTAAACAAGTACAACAGTTCCTGCTGCGCTTCCTTACGACAGTCCATTGCCGTTAAGTCAATTTCGCAAATAAGTTGCTTATCGATTGGCTTGGCAAAGAGTACGTGATAAAGACGCCACATGATGCCATTGGTGAGCACCACCCATTCGATGCCTTGATTTGCGGCGTAATCGACGGCTTGTTTTACGTGGCGGTCTTCCAGCGAAATGCCAATCGCCTTGACCTCAATAAGCTGAACGAGCTTTTCATCGATCCTGACTGCAAGATCGCAATAGGTTCCTCGGATTGCATGCTCGCTGGTCAGTTCGGAGTATTTATTGTAACCGAAAACTTCAGCGAGCAGATCCTTCACGAGTGTGACCGTATCTGCTTCAGAGACGTCCCGAGTCCGCTGTTGCTCAATAATTGGCCGCATTTGCTTCATAGTTGAGACTAAGCGGTCGCACACTTTTTTCGGTACATTCATGAGAGTCCTTCTTCCCTTGTTCGAAATGCCTATGCCGCCACGATCATAATACGACGACTTTGGCCGGGCAATTATCCGCGTTCATCAGCGTCCATCCGCGGTTCCAAACTCCCCACGATTGAGATTCCCGCTGACTCACGTTCAAATAGCCGTCGGGGCGAGCGCCCTGCGTGATGATCTACTTTAACTGCAATGTCTGTCGGGCAAGCCTCTCGGGCGAGGAGGGGCAGGCGGGGTCGCTGGTGCGGTGTCCGAATTGCCTGACGACGTTGACCGTGCCGGCCGGTGCGAATGCCGGTGCGATGGCGAATGCCGGTGCGACTAATGCTGGTGTGGGCGGCGCGGGTATGGGCGGTGGCATTGAGAATCTTCGTCCGCCTCCGCCGCCGGCGCCGTTGCCGCGGCAGACTCGCTATACCGGCGACGCGGGTCTGGGACGGCGGTATGGGTTCAACTGCGTCTATTGTTCATCAAGACTAGAAGCAACCGAATCGATGGCGGCGCAGGAAGGCCAGTGCCCTACCTGCGGCAGCAATATCACGATCCCGATTCTTGACCGTTACGGCCGGCTGATTGATCCGATCACCAAGGAGATCATCAAGCCCGATCCGCATCCGGTGCACGCGTACGCGGCCGCGGGACAGCGGGCGCCGCAGATCATTCGTCATCAGGACGGATCGCAGGTGATTCAGTGCACTAAATGCGTTCGCGTGAGTCCGATCAACTCGAACAACTGCAAGCACTGCGGCATGCCGTTCACGATGGAAGGCACGACCCCCGAGGCGGCAGGCGCGAGCAATGGGTTTGCCGTCACGTCGCTGGTGCTGGGCATCATCGGCGTGCCGTTCTCATGCTCGATCATCGTGCCGCTCCTGGCGGTGGTGTTCGGCGGTGTGGCGCTGGTGCAGATCAGCCAGCGCGGCTCGGAGAATGCCAGCGGCCGCGGGCTGGCTATCGCTGGCGTGGTCTGCGGCTGCGTGGGGCTCATCATCGGGGTGATGTACCTCCTCAACTGAGCCGGCCGAGATTCCACGCTTCAGCGGAGCGGATCGTCATTTCCATCAAAATCAAGAATCATATACGCCTGATCCGGGCCGAGTTCCTTCGCGCCTGTGGTGTCGCGTTTTTCAAACGCAGCGGCGTGAACTGCGAAGACGCGCGCCCGGTCCTCGGGCTCTTCGGGCAATTCCACGACCAGCTTATCCGCCATCATAAACGCGCCGGCCTTGTTGATGTCGGTGGCGGTAACTTCCTCGGCGCCGGCTTCGTAGAGGTCTTCAATCGCCTTGACGGAGCCCGCGTGGTCGAAGTTCAGCACGATGCGGTCAGCGCCGCCGGCGATCCACTCGCGAGCCTCGGCGCGACCGCGGCGCATCAGCAGAACCTCGGCGCGCTGATTGGTTCTGCCCGGCGGCGAGTCGTCGGTCTTGATCGAGCGCGCCCCTCCGCCGCCGCCGATCGCCTGTGCGATCGGCCCGGTGCCGGCGAAGTTTCCGCCGCCCAGGATGGCAGACAACACAATCGCCACCACCGCAAAGCCCAGCCACGTGCGCACCAGCCAGATGATGCTGGTGACAATCATCACTTCCATGCCATCAAGATCGAAAAACCACATCAACAGCGCGTAATAGAGCAGCAGCGCGACCGCCCAGCCGACAAACGCGCCCATCATGCCGCTGTAGAACTCGATGAAATTGGAGATCACTCCCGGCAGCATCGCGACGGCGCAGATTTTGATCAGCGCCAGCGCGGGTGCACCCAGCGAGAAATCGAGCATCTTCATCGCCAGCAGGCAGCCCAGCGAGATCATCAACATGTTCACAGCCAGCGAGACCGCGACATACACACTCGCGACACCGACGGACATCTTGAGACAGAAGATCACATAGATGAACGTGAGGATGATGCCGTAGATGATTCCCTTGAGC
>JACMML010000114.1 GCA_014379105.1 Phycisphaerae bacterium | reverse complement strand
AGGTGCATTGCCGCGAACCCGCCGCGCGATGTGCCCATCGCGGCAATGCGCTTGGGATTGCTGTAACCTCGGCGAATCAGATCATCGATCACCGATGAAGCCTGTTTGACAAAAGGTGCAATCAACGGATCGCCGGCGTCAACGCGTGCTCGCCAGCCTTCCAATTCAGCGGGTTCGTCGGGTTTGTGGTCAGACCCGTGGCAGGGAAGATCCAGCGAAACGCAGATAACCCCATCCGTGTGCAGGAGTCGCGCGGCGTGACAATACGGCTCTTCGCCGAGCGTGTGCTCGATGGAACCTGCGAATACCAGAAGCGTCGGCGCTGGCCCTGCGGGTTTGTCTCCGAGGACGCCATATCGTACGCCGGAGTTGGTATGGAGAATATGGATGTCGGAGCTGCCTTTTCCCTCGCCGCGCACATCGGAATGCATATTTACCGCGCAGGATAGGACAGCCAGGATCAAAACGCGAGGGCGCATCCGGGGAACGTTACCGATCATAGAGGTAATAGGTATCGGTCAACGCCGGACCGGGTGCAAACACCGGGGTCAAGCCCGACGTGAGTGCGCCAATGACCGCGCCATCGGTGAAGAGTGTCGCGCCCCAGTAAGCGCGGTTGGCGACAAGGCCGACGTTGAAGTTCTGGGTGAAGTAATCCGTTGGACCGGAAATCGAACCGTAAGTGACGCGCTGGCGGGAGTTGTGATTGATCCGCGTGACGCCCTCCCAATACGAGTAATAATAAATATCCGCCATCAAAGCCGTGCGGCGTTTGCCGTCGCCGGATATCCAGTGCCCGCCGGGCTTGAGCAGGTATCGGCCGTCCTGCCCTAGTGTACCTCGTCAGTCAGTGACAGGCTTATGAAGCGATTCTCTTGCCAGCTTCACTTTCTCAAGGATGTCGGTTGCCTTGGCGGTCCAGATGAAAGGCTTGGGCGCGCGATTCATGGTTTGGATGTACTGCTCGATGGCGGTGATCAACTGTTTGACGCTCCCGAAGACGCCGCGTTTCAGCCGCTTGCCGGTCAGGTCGCGGAAGAATCGTTCGACCATGTTCAGCCACGATGCGCTGGTCGGCGTGAAGTGGATGTGGAACCGCGGATGCCGCTGCAGCCACCGGATCACCTTCGGATGCTTGTGCGTCGCGTAGTTGTCAACGATCAGATGAAGCGGCTTGTCCGCCGGCGTCTGCTGATCGATCAGCGTCAGGAACTTGATCCATTCCTGGTGCCGATGCCGTGGCATGCATGTGCCAATCACCTTTCCATCCAGCGTGCTCAGGGCCGCGAACAGCGTCGTGGTTCCGTGCCGCACATAGTCATGAGTCATCGTCGCGGTCTTTCCCTTGCGAAGCGGAAGACCCGGCTGCGTCCGATCCAGCGCCTGAATATGGCTTTTCTCATCACAACTCAGCACCAGCGCCTGCTCGGGAGGGTTCAGGTACAGACCAACGATGTCGTCGAGCTTCTCAACAAAACGCTTGTCATTGGAGAGCTTGAACGATCTTGTCCGATGCGGCTTGATGCCGTGTTCTCGCCAGACCCGGCCCACCGTCGATGCGCTGACCCCTTCGGCTCTGGCCATCGAGTTGGTGGACCAGTGCGTGGCATCCGGCGGCGTGGCTTGCGTGGTGCGCTGAATGATGGCACGCACTTTCGCCGCCGACCGCGCCGTGCGATGACGCCCGCCTCGCGGCGCGTCTTTGGCGATGCCGTCGATCCCCAGATCAAGCCAGCGCCCGCGCCACAGCGCCACCGCCTGCCGCCGCACGGCGACGATTGCGGCGATCTGTTTGTCCTGAAGTCCCTCGCCGGCAAGCAGAATCATCTTGGCACGCTGTGCAAAACGAACGCTTGCCGTTTTGGAGTTGGCGATCCCGCGCAGCTGGCTGCGTTGACTCTCGAAGAGAAGAACCGTTCGGGCGACACGCATGAGATAGTACCTCCTATCTCAGCTACGCACCCGCGCCGATTAGGTTCTCTTATTTGTGGCGAGGTACACTAGGACGAGATTCGAACGAGCGGAAGATGCAGAATTGGATTGGCGTATTGCTTGGTGGACGTCCGGCCGTGGCGCTAAAGCGGTCGATCCACGATGGTAATTTGGAACTAGAAAAATCCGTGCGCCCACCTGTTTATGCTGATGTTCACTTGCAATCGTCTGGCTTTACGCCGCTTGCGGCTTCGCGGACAGCGCCATTT